>NZ_JBSFDW010000001.1:0-160416 GCF_053594115.1 Streptomyces sp. NPDC001970
CATCGACCGGACCACCTACAAGGCCACCATCAGCATCACCATGCTCACGGACACCTCTTGACACACCCGACTCCGCCCTAACTGAACGGCGTTGGCTCTAGCGGGGCAGTACGACCCAGGACTCGGTCCCATGGTGCGGAGGGCGCGCGTCGCACATGCCCCACCCCCACCCCAGTCGTCCACGACCGCGGCAAGCAGCCAGAGCGCCCGGCGGCGGCGCTTCCGGCACACGGTTCCTGCGTCGGGATCACTGTGTGAGGGGTGCTGGTCCCACACGACGAGGCGGAGTACGTCGTCGCGATGGCGAAGGGAAACGTATAGGTCCTCATCGGGGGTCAACCTCGCTGCCGCGCAGATCAGTTCGGTGACTGCATGCGTGGCGGGGAGAGCGTACGGGGCGAGGCGGTGTGCGTTCAGTGCAGAGGTGATCGCATTCCGTGCGATGCCCGCGCTGCGGGGCTCCGCCACGAGTGCGGTCGGCCCACTCGGTTCACATTCCAGGGGTTCTTCAGACCACCGACCACGCCCTCGCCGTCTTCCGAGTCGTGATCCCGCCGCTGCCCGAACACGAAGTCGCCCTCCGGCTGGCCCACCGTGTCGAACGGCAGCAGGTCCTCGAGGGTGACAGCCCACAGGAGTACGTCGGCGTCATACACGAAGCGGCGCTGCGGATGCAGTTCGGTGGCCGCAAGGTGGCACGCACCCAGCTCGAGCAGCTGATTACGCTGTCCGAGCGCGAGCACATCACGCTACGAGTCATCCCGTTCGAGGCCGGGGCGTTCCCTGGCGCCGGCCAGACTGTCAACTACGCCGAGGGCCCGGTCCTCAACTGGACACGGTCCAGATCGACAGTTCACACGGTCCTGAATTGCTGTACGGCGACGCTCAGTTGGCAAAGTATCGTGCGCACATGGACTGGATGGAACGGATCGCGCTCGCGCCCCAAGCATCGCGGGACTTCATTCACGACATCGCGCGTCGTCTCTGAGGAGGGGCTCCATGCCCGACGTCACATGGGAAGAGCCGTTCTGCGGGGAAGGGGCCAGCTGCTACCGGCTCGGCACCGACGACGACGGCAACAGCTACATAGCCGTCTTCGGCCAGGAGGATCGATACCTCACCGACAGCCGCGAGGCCCTGCGGAACCTGATCCGCGACATCAAGGCCGGCAAGGCGGACCACCTGCTCTGAGCCTTGGCTCCACGGGATCCCGGCCGGAGCCGATGCCGATTGCTACATGATTTGCTACTCTCGCTTCATGGACACTCCCCCGGAGTACGGCCCGGACGAGGGCCCGGCCCAGAAAGTCAGCGTTTCCATGCCCGCTGGTCGGATCGCGGCCGTGAAGGCGCGCGTCGGAGCACGAGGCTTCTCGGCCTATGTCAGTGCGGCCGTCGAGCGGCAGATACAGCGTGACCTGCTGGAAGAGCTATTGCAGGCGAGCGAGGA
This sequence comes from Streptomyces sp. NPDC001970, assembly GCF_053594115.1. Lineage (NCBI taxonomy): Bacteria > Bacillati > Actinomycetota > Actinomycetes > Kitasatosporales > Streptomycetaceae > Streptomyces > Streptomyces sp. NPDC001970. Next base: position 1,450 of record NZ_JBSFDW010000001.1, read on the forward strand.
AGAGGTCGGCCCGATTCCTCAGGCCATGCAGGACCGCGCCGCTGAGGCCATCCGCGCGGCCGAGGCTCTCGCAGCGTCGGAGAACGACGGCGACACCGACCAGGGGGACGACACATGGCACGGCCGCGTGGCCAGCTGAGCCACGGGATCCTGCTGCTCGACGGTGAGGGCTTGTCGAAGGCTGTGAACGCCGACCCACAAGTCACTGCTTTCGTCAGAGCGGCTCAGGCCAAGGACATGCTGGTTGCGGTGAGCGACCTGACGCTCATCGAGGCATGGCACACCAGTGTTCGGATGGAGCGATTCCGCTGGTACGTGTCGCGCCTCGAAGTCATTCCGGTCACCGAAGCTCTCACCTGGAGCGCGATCGACCTGTTGCGCAACGCGAACCTGCATGGGCACAAGTACGCCATCGACGCCGTTGTTGCTGCCACGGCATTGAGCTATAGCGGGCCACGCATCATTCTGACTTCGGCTGTCGACGACATGATGAAGCTCTGCGGTAACAGAGTGCACATCGAGGGCGTCTGAGCAGAGGCACAGGCAGAGGCCGGGCCACAGGAGTTGTGGCCCGGCCCGATGTCTGCACGGCGTCAGTTCGTGCCGCGCGGGAAGGAGACCTCCACGCGACGGTTCTTCTTGCGGCCTTCCTCGGTGTTGTTGTCGGCAATGGGGTACTGCTCGCCATAGCCCCGGATCTCGTATGTGATGCCCGAGCCCAGTTGCTGAGACAACACCTTGTGCACCGCATCCGCGCGCTGCTTGGACAGCACATCGCCGTGGGCGGAAGAACCGAGGTTGTCCGTGAAGCCGAAGATGCGGACTTCCTTCGGGTTCTGCTTCTTGATCTCATCCGCGATGGCTGTGATGCGGGCATTGGCCGCGCTGCTCAACTTGGCGCTGTCCTTACCGAAGAGCACTTCGGCCTGGAGAGCGAACTTGACGTCCGAATTGCTGTCCTCACGGGTCTCCTCGCCAGCCTCGTCGCCGACGACCGTCTTGATCTCAAGGACCTTCGGCGGAGCAAGCGTGGCTCCGTCCACCATCTGGAGATCAGGATCGTTCGCGTCGATCTTTTCGATCGCTACTGAGGACGCGGACGGTCGAGGATTGTCGTCGGCCAGAGCCAGAGGGGCCGTGACCACCGACAGCGCGAGGACCAATGAGCCGATCACCGCCGTCCGTCCGCGGCGCAGGTTGGTTCCAGTGCGCATGCCGTCACTCACCCGTGATCTTGAGAGTGCTGGCCGCGAAGGTCGGCATCTCGAAGTCGACCTCGGTCGTACTCTCCGGAGGCGCCGGGAACTGCATGAAGACCGGAGTGGTGGAACCGGCCTTCAGAACGGGGATGCCGGTGGTCGCCAGGGGTCGGTTTTCGGTGTCGCGCAGGATGTAGTAGCGCTTCTTCTCCGACTTGTCCACCAGCGTGGCGCCAGCCATCGAGCTGCCACCGGCACCCTTCTTGATGTCCAGCTCGGGACCTGTCCACATCTTGGTGCCGTAGAAGTCCTTGTCGCCGGCATTCTTGACGTGGCCCTTCACAGTGACGAAGCCACCGGAATCACGTACGACGGAGGTCACTTCAAGAGTGATCTCGTCCTGACCTTTGATGGTCGCGATCACCGTCTCGGATTCCTGCGGCTTGTTGCCCTGCTCCTGCTGCTCCGAACCGCCCTTGCCGGGGGACTCGGACTGAGTACCGGCGTCGTCGCCAGCCTTGTCGTCCCCTCCGCCGCAAGCCGCCAATGTGAAGGTCAGGGCCACAGCCGCCGTGACGGCCGCCGCCGCCCGCACCGGCGAGAACTTCCGCATGCTCATCTCTACAGTTCCTCTGATAGTTGTTCGATCGGGTCAGTCGGCATCGACGAGACGGACAGTGAAAAGGTCCGCTACGTCCGGGAAAAAGTCGAGGTTCTCCGGGTCGATCGGCATGTCTTTGCCGTTGCAGGTCAGCAGTCCGGGGAAGTCTGGCTTGTCGTTCCCCCGACCCTCGTCGGCATCTTCGCCATCGTCCGGTTTCGGCTTCTCCTCGAAGGTGCATCGCGGCTCGATGATGGCCCTGGCCCGGGCTGTCCCCTTCTTGTTCTCAGTTCCGGGGATCACCGAATCACCCACGGCGTCAACCGTTTCGACTTCTACAGTGAATCCGTCGCGGTAACCGTAGTAACGGTCACACAGGAGCACGTTCGAATCGTTCTCCGCCGCGAAGCGGCTTGCCTCGGCACACGACTGGCCGTATCCGAAGCCCCGGCCCTCGATGAGGTCCTTCCAGTTGGCCGGGTTGAGGAGCGATGCGAGGAGATCCCGCCCGATCTGGTCCCGTGCCTCCTGGGCGGCTGCCAGCGCGGCGGCGTCGGCGGCACCCTGGGCGTCGGATCGCTTGTCCGCGGCCTTACCGACCACGAAATAGCCGAACGCGAGGAAGAGCAGGCTCGCCACCACCGTGATGTAGATGGGGAGAGCCTGCCCTGCCTCGCGACGCTTCCGTGCCATAGAGTCGATCATCAGCCGCCGGCGGTGCCCACGACTTCCTGGATCTTCTGGCCGATCGTGTCGCCGATGTCCGTCATGCCGGCCACGACCGCGATGATCGCGATGACCGCCACCAGCATGCCGATGTACTCGACCGCGGTCTGGCCCTTGTCGCTCTTGACGTTGAGGCGAGCCTGCAGGTACGCGACGGTGGTGTTCGCCCAGTTGCTCATGATGTTCCCCTCCGGGTCCGGCCGACCGCTTGCCGGCCGACTCGTAAGTCTCTGTGGCGCCTTCCGCGGTTCCGGCTTCCTCCTGGCCGGTGCCGCTTTCGACACGAGAAACGTACGCCCGATCGGGGGGCCCGGAAGAGGGTCCCAGGGCCCAATCCAAGGCCCAAAGCGAAGGTTGGGCCTCCCGTTCCGCGACGTGGGCCCGAAGACCCACACGCTCCATCCCCCGTTCACGCATGGCCGGCTGTCCCCCTTCGGTCGTCGCCGCCGCGGCCGCGGGCCGTGCCGAGCCAGACGGCGATCGCCTCGCTGCGGCTGGCACTGTGCAGCTTGGCGAAGATGCGGTTGATGTGGTTCTTGACGGTCTTCTCGCTGATGAAGCAGGTGGCGGCGATCTGCTGATTGGTCATGCCTGCCGCGATCAGGTCCATCACCTCCACCTCCCTGGAACTCAGGCCGAACTCTTCCTTGGACCTTGCGGGTTGTGCCGATACTGCCGATGCCGGGTGCATGCGGGGATCCCGCTGCACACCCATAGACTGTGGCACATTCGGTTGCACTTGCGAAGTGCCGGGCGGCGCCTGCAACGGATTCGAGACATAAGCGCCGCCGGGAGCACCGGTATTGGCTGGTTGTGACTGTTCGTTCTGCGGGTACCCACCATGTGCAGTTGCACCAATGGGTGGCACTGGCGGAAATTGTCCCGACCCGGCACCCCCGCCCGGCCCCGGGCCCACCTGAGGCACCGCGCCGGTGAAGGCCTGCCCGAGGCCCTCAGGCAGCGGCTGGGCCTCATTGGGCGCGGGACCGCCGCGCATATGGGCCAGCAGGGCGTTCGCCGCCGAGGCGGTGAAGTGCGGGCGGCCCTCCTTGATGTCCCGCACGGCACTCACGAGCTGGTCCGCCGTGAACTCGCCGTGCACCAGGTAGCCGCCCGCGCCCAGGCGCAGCGCCTCCTGCACGATCGCGTTCTCGCGGCTGTACGTCAGCATCATCACGGGTGCGATGCGCACGAGGTGCGGGAGGGCGGAGATGCCGTCGACGCCGGGCATGCGTACGTCGAGGAGTACGACGTCCGGCCGGTGCTGCTGGGCGGCTTCGTAGGCCTGGCGGCCGTCAGCCGCCTCCGCGACGACCGTGATGTCGTCGCGGCCTGACAGCAGGACCTGAAGACCTGCTCGGACGACGGGGTTGTCGTCCGCGACGACGACCCGCAGGGGGGTCGGTGCGGCTGGGGTGGGGAGGGCTGGGAATCCTCCGGATGCCGCTGTCGGCGGAAGGAGCGGAACCCGAGCTGGGGTGTGCTCGGAGCGGATCGGTGTGCTGTGCGACGACGTGTGCTGGGACACGTGTGACGAGGGCGCGTGATGCTGCCCTGAGGTGTAGGAGATGTCGTCCGACATCGTGCGGCCTCCTCTCGGGTGTAGGGGACGTGCGTGGGTGGGGGGATCAGCCGGCGAGCGGTGGAGCGTGCTGGCTCTGCGGACCGGCGGGTGGTAGCGCGTTGACGGGGATCTCGAGGCGTACTTCGGTGCCCTTGGCGGCGCGGCCGCGCCCGATGCGGATGCGGGCCCCGATCCCGGCGGCGCGCTCGACCATGCCGACCAGACCGAAGTGGCCGGCCCGCTTGAGCTCGTCGAGCGTGGTACCGGGGGGCAGCCCCGCGCCGTCGTCGTAGACGCTGATGCGGAGCGCGCCGTCGACCACGCCCACCGCGACATCCACATAGCTCGGGTGGGCATGACGGTGGGCGTTCTCCATCGCCTCGGAGGCGATGGTCAGCAGCTGACGGGCGACGGCGTGCGGGACTTCGGGGACAGCGCCGTCCCCGAGGATGCGCCAGGCAGCACGCAGGCCGGTCTTCCTGGCGAAGTCATCGGTACGGGCGCCCAGTTCCCTGACGACGTCGACACCGGTGGACCCGAGGTCGCTCTGGCGTCGCAGATCGGAGAGCAGTTCGCGCGATTCCGCCGCCGCGCGTCGCGCGGAGCGGGCGACGAGTTCCGCCTGGTGCCTGACGGTGAGCGGGTCCATGCGGTCGGCGGACGAGGCCAGTCCGTCCGCGGCCATGGCGACGCCGTGCAGGGTCTTGGCGACGGAGTCGTGCATCTCCCGTGCCAGCCGGGCGCGTTCGCCCTCCACCGCCTCGTTCACCGCGAGCCGGGAGCGCACTTCGCTCAGTGCCTGGGTGGCCGTACCGAAGCGGAGCATCATTCCGCGCAGGCTCACGCCGACCGCGCCGACGATGGCGCACAGGCCCGGCAGCAGGCTGGAGTCGGCCAGGGAGGCCTCGAGCTGCTCGTTCGCGCCGTACGCGATGGCCACGAAAAGCACGGTGAGGGCGGCGAAGAAGCCCGCGCCCCGCCAGCCGTAGACGAGTCCGGCGAGCAGCGGCGTGCAGATGGTGACGTAACTCAGCGGGCTTGCCGGTGTGGCGGTCAGCAGGAGCAGCGCCCCGAAGAAGAGGTCGATGCCGAGCAGCGACGGGTGCTTGAGCAGCGCGGGCCCGAACCGTTCCCAGTCGCGGAACAGCAGATACGACCCCATGAACGTGACCAGGATGGCGAACCCGACGATCCAGGTCGGCCAGCCCTTCTCCAGCCGGTGGAGCGCAAAGGGCGACGCGAGAGCGATCATGGCGAGCCTGAACCCGAACACCTGTCGGCACATCGCTTGCAGGGCGCTCAGCTGGATCTTGAGCGCGGGCTCCGCGTCCGACACCGATCCGGCCGGTCCGCCGAGAAGACTGCTCCCACCCGTCACGACCAGTGCCGAGGCGTCCGTGGACGCCCGGTGTATCGCCATGCTCCTCTCTCCTTCCCCCGTCGGAGCCATCAGCCGATACTCAGGCCGGAGCCCAGGAACATGCCGACACCGATGAGCAGGATGGTGGCCGGCACCATCACCATGGTCACGATGCCGGTCGCCTGCGGGACCGCCTTGGCAGCCTTGCGACGGGCATTCTGCGCGTCCGTCCTGCGCATGTCATTGGCGATGGCGATGAGAGTGTCGACGATCGGCGCACCGAGCTCCTCGCCCTGCTGCAGCGCAGTCACGAACTGGGCCACCTGGTCGGACGAATTGCGCTTGCGGAGCTGTTCGAACGCATCGCGCCGGCTCACCCCCATGTCCATCTGACGGAGAGTGATCTTGAGTTCGTCGGCCCACGGTCCCTGGTACTTCTCCGCCACACGGTCGAGGGCCTGCCGGAAGCCGAGTCCGGCGGAGACGACGACGGCGAGGACGTCGAGGAAGTCGGGGAGCGTGCGCTCGATGGCCGCCTTGCGCTCCCGCATGGCCGACCAGATGCCGATCTCGATCCACCAGATGCCGAAGGCCACGAACATGAGGGCCAGGATCGGGTGCCCGTTGGTCAGCATGGCGAGTCCGCCGAGCGCCCCCACGAAGGCATAGACGGCGCGCCGGGCGGCGTACCGGTCGACGGTGAGTCCGCCCGGGTTACCGGCCATGTCGAGTTTCACACGCAGCTTGTTGACCTGCTTGGGCCCCATCATGCGCAGTACCGCTGGCGCATAGCGCATGCCGAGGCGGTCGATTCCACCGCCGACGGCGCTGGTGCGGCTGGAGCCCACTTCAAGGGCGATGGCGAGGTCGCCGGGGAGTTTCGCGTCGGCGCGGTACAGCTTGATGCCGTAGAAGACACCCGCGGTGCACAGGCCGGCGCCGAGTGCGAGCAGCAGTTCCATCAGCGGAGCCCTCTCAGATCTGGATCTTGGCGAGGCGGCGGACGAGGAAGAACCCGAAGCCGTACAGCGCCAGGGACATGAGGACCGCGACCTGCCCGAAGGCGGAGGCGGTGATCTTGTCGAGGGCACCCGGGTACAGGTTGTCGATGAAGAGCAGGCAGCCGAGGCCCATGCCCGGGACGATGTAGGCGGTCATCGTCACCTGGGACAGCTGGGTACGGACCTCACGCCGGGTCTCCTTGCGCTCCTCCAGCGTCTCGGTGAGGTTGCGCAGGGAGCTGACGATCGTTCCACCTGAGCGGTTGGACAGGACGAGGGTGGTGACCAGCACGACGAGCTCCCGGGAGGGCAGCCGGTCCGACAGCTCGCCGAGAGCGTCGTCGATGGAGTGCCCCACGGCCAGGGCGTTGGCGACCTTCCCCAGCTCCTCACCGGCCGGCTCCTCGAGCTCCTCGGCGGCCATGGCGAGCGCCATCCGCAGGGCCAGGCCGGCCTGGGTGGCGTTGGCGAGAATGCGGGAGAGCTCGGGGAGCTGGTTGATGAAGCGCTCGATGCGCTTCTGACGCTGCCAGTTGAGGAACGCGAACGCCGACCACAGGGCGACCAGTGCGGCGATCGGCCCGAAGAAGGGGGCGAGCATGGCACTGGCCAGCAGCCAGAATCCCGCGATGGCCGCGAGCATGTAGACGAAGAACTCGCCGGGCGTCAGGTCGAGACCCGTGGATGCGAGCCTGTTGTCGACCTTCTTGCCGAAACTGGTCCCCTTCAGCCGCCGATCGACGCCCTGGAAACGTCGGCGCCGCCCCACGGCAGGCACCTGCTGGGTCGACGACAGCCGGTGTACGAGCGCTTCGCGCTGCGCCTTGCCCGATACGTACGTATGAAGGCCCGCGGTCGCGAGCACGCAGAACAGCAGCGTGGCCCCGATGGTCAGCTGCGCGAGGTTATCCATTCCAGGCTTCCTACTTGCTACTTGGCTTCTCGGGTGGCGAGCTGGTCTTCGGACTGTGCGACGCCGAAGGCCTGCGGGATGGGCTGGCTGGCCATGTAGAGGCGGTCCGCGATGCGGCGCGGGAGCGGGTAGTACTCGAACTGGCCGTAGATCTTTCCGTCGGCGGCCATCGGCTGGGCGAGGAACCGGCAGACAGAGACGATCTTGAAGGGTTCGCGGCCGTGCGAGTCGAGGATCGCGATCTCGGTGATCCGGCGAGATCCGTCGGCGTGCCGGGTGAGCTGGACGATCACGTCGAGGGCGCTGTTGATCTGGTCCTGCAGCGCGGTGAAAGGGACCTCCACCTCCGACATCGAGGCGAGTGTCTGCAGACGCATGAGTGCGTCCTCGGCGTTGTTGGCGTGGACCGTGGCGAGCGACCCGTCGTGACCGGTCGACATTGCCTGGAGCATGTCAAGCGTTTCGCCGCCACGAACCTCACCGACGATGATGCGGTCGGGGCGCATACGCAGGGAGTTGCGGACCAGGTCGCGGATGGTGATCTGACCCTTGCCCTCGACGTTGGGCGGACGGGTCTCCAGCCGGATCACATGGGACTGCTGGAGCTGGAGCTCGGCGGAGTCCTCGATGGTGATGATGCGTTCGCCCTCCGGGATCAACCCCGAGAGCGCGTTCAGCAGCGTGGTCTTTCCCGTACCGGTGGCGCCGGAGACGATGATGTTCATCTTGGCCTGTACGAGGCCGGACAACAGGTGGAGCATGTGCTCGTCCAGCGAGCCGAGTCCGATCATCTCGCGCAGGGTGAAGGCACGCGGGAAGCGACGGATGGTGAGCGTCGCACCGGTCAGCGACAACGGCGGAATGATCACGTTGACACGCTCGCCGCTGGGGAGCCGGGCGTCGACCATGGGATTCGCTTCGTCCACACGACGGTTGACCGTGGAGACGATGCGCTCGATGGTCTGCATGAGCTGTTCGTTGGACGCGAAGCGCATCGGGAGAAGCTCGACCCGACCGCCGCGCTCTACGAAGATCTGGTCCGGCCCGTTCACCATGATTTCGGAGACGGAGGCGTCTTCCAGCAAGGGTTCGAGGATGCCGAGGCCGAGTGCCTCGTCGACGACCCGGCGGATGAGCTGGGCACGCTCGACCGTGGAGAGAACAGGCCCCTCGCGGCTGATGATGTGGCCGAGGACGCGCTCCAGTCGCACCCTGCGCTCGGCCGCGGCAAGGGCGGACATCTCCGCAAGGTCGATCTCCTGGAGAAGCTTCGCCCGGTAGGTGGCGACGAGATGGCCGTCCTCACGGCTCCCGCCGTTCTCCTCGGGGGCGCCCCTGCGCTCCAGAAGACTCATTGTCCACAACTCCCTGCTGTACTTGACTGTTCGACCGGGGCGGCGCCCCGGTCAGTCGCGCGGCATCGTGGCCGACCGCTCGACCGGGTCGAAATCAAGGCCGGGGACGATCGACGGGATGTCGACCCTCGCGGTTGCCTTCACCTCGTCGTACGCGTCACCACCGCCCATACGGATAGCCGTGCCGCCGCGGATCCAGTCACTGACCGCCGCCTTGCCGGCCGCCACGGGGTCACCCGCGTTGTCGTGAGAAGCGATACGGGCCGCGGTACGGGACGCCGTACCGGCCTGCTGGATGGCGTAGGCCGCCATCCCGAGCTGGATCACCACGAGCCCGATCAGGATCAGGAAGGGCAGGAACCCGATGAACTCGACAGCGGTCTGTCCGCGATCCCTGGTGTGCCTGGTGGCTTCGGCCATCGGTCAGCCCTCCTGCGGCGAACTGGCTTCGCCGGTCACCGAGAACGGAAAGTCGATAAAGCCGGGAAGCAGCACCGGGACCGGGACCTCGACGGACGCACGCACCGACTGGTGCGCCTCGTCCAGATCGCAGTCGGCAGCGAACCTGAAGTCGTTGTCCGCGAGACCAAGCCGGGCGCCCTCGTTGCATTCGGCTGTCCAGCTCTGGTCACCCTGCATGACCGCGACTTCGTGGGCCGCCCTGTCCGCGGCGTTGGCGGCGAGCGTGTACGTGTAGCCGTAGAGAACGGCCTGCCACAGCATCACGCACGTCCCCAGAATGATCGGCAGCATGCCGACGAACTCGACCGCCGTCTGCCCCCGGTCCCGTTCGCGATGCCGCACACCGAGCCGCCGTCCGATGACGGCGGCGGCGAGCACGTCGAGCCTTCCGGTTCTCATCCCCCTGTGCCCCTCTTCCCGTCTCTGGATGTGTCGCCTCGCGACCGTCGCCCGAAGGAGAGTGACCCCCGGTCGTTCGCGGGCTTCCCGCCCTTGCCTTCGTCCTCCGCCGACTTGATGAGGCCCAGCTCTCCCGCCAGAGCCCACAAAGCCTGCTTGACCGTGCTCTTCGCCTCCAGGTCCTGCATGCGGCCGGCGTCGACCACGCCCTGGAGCTCCTTGAAGTTCGACGGGACGGCGACGCGCGCCACCCGGGTGCCGGTGATCCGCTCGATGAGCGGTGGCTGGATCTCGGTGGTGCGGGTGTAGCGGTTGACGAGCGTGACGGTCTCCTCGGCCTTGCGGATCTGGAGCCGGTCCCAGAGGCGGACCATGCGCTTGGCCCCGCGGACGGCCACGACGTCCGGTGTGGTGACCAGCACTGCCGCGTCAGCCATCTCGACGGCCGTCGCATTGGCACTGTTCATCTGGGAGCCGCAGTCGATGACCACGACCTGGTACCGCTGGCGAAGAGCACTGACGACCTGGCGGGAGACGCGGTCGGTCACCTCTTCTCCCCGTTCGCCCTCGGCGGGGGCGAGCAGCAGGCCGAGACCGGTCTGGTGGTTGAAGACCGCGTCCTGAAGGACGCGGGGGGAGATGTCCTGGATACCGGCCAGGTCAACGATGGAGCGCCGGAACTGCACATCCAGGAACGAGGCAATGTCGCCGGCCTGCAGGTCCATGTCGACGAGTGCCGTGTTCTGGCCGGAGGCACGGGCGGCGAGCGCGAGCTGGACGGCGACCACCGTCGTGCCCACGCCGCCCTTGCCGCCGGCGATCGCGACGACGGTGCCGCCCGGTCCTGTGAAGACGTCGTTTCCCTGACCGAGGTGACGTCGCACGCCCACGGACCAGGCCGCCGCCGCCTGCACGCGGGTGACAAGTTCCTCGTAGCTGAGCGGGAGCCCTATCAGGCCCCGCGCGCCTGAGTCCATGGCGGCAGAGAACAGCCCCGGGCTGGCATCGGCGGTGATGAGCACGACGCCGACCGCCGGGAAGCGGAGGGCGACCTCCCTGATCACCTCGAGCGCCGGCACCGGACCGATCCGCTCGTGGACCAGCACGACCTCCGGCAGCTCGTCGATCGACTCCCCGGCCAGCCGAGCCAGGGTGTCGAGAAGCGTGGTCGAGTCACCGACGGGGCTTGCCGGCTCTGCGTCGGGGAGCTGGCTCAGCAAGGTGGTGATGGACCGCGCGGCGTCGGCGTCCCCGACTGCCGGGAGGATTCGTGTCGTCATTCAGCCCTCACTTGTTCTTGTCTTCGTCGAGGGTGTAGGTGCCGTCGCCCGGACCGAGTGTGATCGGGCTGCCCTTGGCGAGCAGGGCCAGCCGGACGTGCTCGGCGAAGGACTCGGCGTAGGCGAGGCGCTGCGCGTCCTTCGTGTTCAGCGCGAAAGTGATGGGAACAGCCTTGGCGGGCTGGGCACCGCGGTCGTCGCCCCTCGGCTCCAGAGCGGTGAGCTTGCCGACGTCGATGACCTTGGCGTTGGAGACGATGATCCGGGACTGGTCCTTCCCGCCCTCGTTCTGTCCGCCGAAGGTGGCGAAGATGTTGACCAGCGCTCCAGGAGTGATCTTGCCCGCCACACCCGTGGCGGCGTCGATCATGATGGCGATCTCCTGCTCGTCATTGGCGAGAGCCGGCTTCTTGATGAACATGTCGTCCTGGAGCAGCGACCCCTTCTTGAGCTGTGTCACTGCGATCTTGCCGTCGACCACCGACAAGTCGGTGACGGCGTTCCCCGACAGCCACCGCTTGGGCATCTGGATCTTCTCGAACTGTCCTGCGTCCAGCGGCGTATAGGGGGCAACGTCGGACTTGAACTGGTACGCCGTGACCTCCGGCCCCACCTTCGAGTTCACGTCGCTGATGACGGACAGGACACCGGCGAACACACCGAAGGCGCAGAGGACCGACAGGAGCAGGAGTATGACACCGCGGCGCTGACGTGAATTCATGAGCGGAAGACCCTCGTTCAGGAACGTGGACGGAGTGGACGGAGATCAGGACTGTGCACGTGTCTGGGCTGCGGCGACCGGTCCGGAGAGTGCTGCTGCCGGGAGCGATGCCGGCCGTCGGCTACGAGCCGTGCTGCATGGAGGCCCCTTGGTTCAGGACACCTGGGGCGTGTGTTTGGTTCTCGGGAGGTGCGAGGGGAGCCGAGCAGAACCCGCAGCGATCACCGATGAGTTCGATTCCGCACCAGGAGCAGACCTCTCGCCGAACAGACGAAACCAGCTGGTAGAGAACGGAGATGTCCGGCAGGAAGGCGGCGAATTCGACCACCTTGGCCGTGCCCCACCACTTGGGCGAGTCACCCGGCAGCGCCGACTCCTGCACGCCCTGGACCCGCCACCCCGGCGCCAGGGTCGAGGTCACCCAGTCCGTCTGCAGCTGCCCCTTCGCAACCAACAGCTGGGTGGCGAACTCCGGACCGACCAGCTCCCCACCCCCGATCTTGATCAGTTGCGGGTTGGGGGTGGCCAGCACCCCGAACTGCGACCCTGGAACCCATGACTTGGCATGGGACTTGAGACTTACCGGCACCCGGTCGAGCCTCGTGACCGAGTTCAGCACTGCACCCGCGTAGATGTAGTGAGAGAGCAGGCGCGCCGCGGAGGCGACCACTCCGGCGCCGAAGTCGCAGATGGAAAGCTGGCGCAACTGACGGACGAGTACGGCGACTCCCAGCGGCGGGAGATCCAGCTTGAGGAGGGCTATACGGCTGCTTTCCAACACCGATCTGACGGTGTGCAGGCGGCGTTCATGTGCAGCCGTGATGGAGGCGGGATAGAGCGCGATGACGTAGCCGTGCTGCTCCAGCAGTACGGCCATGTCGGCCAGGGCCGCGTCGAGCGGCTGGTCTCCGGGCGCATGCAACAGTGCAGCGGTCGGCGTTTGATGATCCGTCGGTGGTAGCACCAGGTCAGCGCTGGTGACAGCGATTGCGGTCGGCACAGGTTCCCCGTTCAGCTCCGGCCGCCGGCGTCCCGGCGACCGCAGTTCCCTCCTGCTCAATGCTTCTGCCTCAGCACCTTATCCACGTCTTACGAGGCAGAGAACAGGTTTCAGGCCCCAGTGCGGTAACCCACACGCAATGCTCACCGGCGAATCCGGGCCGCACCGAAGGTTGTTTACTTCTGTACCACCTGGGCGACTTACCCTGCCGCGATTCCGCTTGACTTTCACCTCGACCCATTTCGCCAGCACAGAGCACTGACGCCACATCAAGATCGAATTCCGGTCCCCTCGCCGAAGGGTTTCCATTCAACACCCATTGATCCTGGGAGGGTTGGAATGACCGAATTGAGAGGTGCCCTTGCGTCGCCGGCGGGCCCAATCAACGGCCTGGGCCCGAAATGGGGTCCCCGGGCCCACGCCCATCCTTCCCGCCGCTGCGTAATCTCCGATTCCGGTCACGGCGGACACACGGCCTCAGGGGGGCGTCGGCATGGATGAGTTGGACGAGGAAGAGCGGATTCCACCCGCTGAGAGACAGCGACGGACCAACGGTCGGACCGGACTCCACTTCGACGACAAGGGGGTCACGGCCACCGAGTACATCGGGATGCTCGTGGTCGTCGTTGCGGTCATCGGCGCCGTCAGCGTCACTGGAGTCGGCCAGCTCATCGGTGACAAGATCAAGTGCGTGATCACCGGCGGATCCTGCGGCTCGGACAACGGCACCCAGGAGCGGGCCCGCCCCAAGACCGACGCCGACTACGAGCCTCCGCTCTGCCAGATCTCGTCCATCAGCGACAAGGCCGGAGCCAAGGGGAAGCTGCTCTTCATCGAGTGGGGCGAGGAGTACGGCTTCCAACAGCAGACCTTCCAGGCCAAGTCCGACATCAACAAGGACGGCAAGGTCGACGAGAACGACCAGCAGGTCTTCATGACCTTCACCGACGCCGCCTCGATCGCAGCCAAGAAGGACTGGAAGCCTGGCGCCAAAGTCGGGAAGTTCGGTTCCGACAAGGTCGAGCTGGGTGCGGGGATCAAGGTCACCAACGGGGACACCTGGGTCTTCGACAGCGAAGCGGACGCCAAGGCGTTCCGCGACGACATCGAGATGCTCAAGACGTACGAGCTGACCAACCGGCACGCCAACGCCCGGGGCGGCGGCCTCGGGAACAGCATCCTCTATCTCTTCGGCAAGGGCCCCATGGCCGAGGAGGAGAAGCTGCGCAACCGCATCGAGGAGAAGCTCGGCAACCGTCACATCAGCTACGGCAAGGTCGGCCTCGAGGTGAGCGCGGCAGCCGGTCTCAAGCTGTCCGCCGCGGACGAGAAGAAGCTGAGTGCCACACTCGGCGGCAACTTCAAGTTCTCACCCGAGGGGACCTGGACCGACAACAACTACAAGGGCACCAAGTCGTACACGTACAGCGCCTCGATCGAGTACGGGTCCAAGGTCGGATATGAAGCTGGAGTGATCAGCGGTGAGTCGTCCGCGTCGACCACCCGGACAGGCACCATCACCGTGACGCACGACAAGAAGACCGGCGAGCTCCTGCGGATCGACATGACCAGCACCGTCGAGAAGGGCGCCACCAAGGACGGCGTGAAGGTCGGCGGCGACAACGGCAAGGACAAGGACGACAAGCGCGGCGGCAATGCAAGCGCCAAGGGCAGCGACCAGGAGACCGGGATCGAGGTCGTGACCAACTCCGTGGTCATCCCGCCGGGCGCCGAAGGGGCGAAACAGCGCGCGATTGCTCAGGAGTGGCTGGACGGGAAGGGGAAGTACGGCATGCCTTTCACCTACATGTTCGACGATCACGCCCCCACGAAGCGTCCGGGCAACGACGACACGTTCGGTCAGCTGCTCTTCGACGAGGGGCTGTCGAGCCGGACGACGTACACGGGCAAGACCGAGGCGGCGGAGTACGGCTTCGAGCTGAACCTGGGTCTGAGCCTCGGATTCTCGGTCTCGACCGAGAAGAAGGAGGAAGTCCTCAACGACGCGGAATTCCTCGGAGCGCCACGAGGAGACGGCCGCGATTACGTCCCGTACAGCTACTGTGCGAACTGATCCCGGGACAGGAGCACACACGCCATGAGCAGCACGAAGAAGACGACCGGGTGGCTGGTCGCGGCCACGGCCCTGCTGGCCACCACGGCGTGCGGGTCGGACTCGACCGCAGGAACGACGCCCGAGGGCTGGGGGACGCTGAAGACCCCCTCCGTCACCGTCGCCCACCCGCCGGCGTTCAAGGAGCAGGGCGACGCCGAGCGCAACAAGTTCAACGCCGCTGCGGCCACGCTGATCGAGGGCGGCAAGACGGTCGGCATCATCACCGTCCAGCTCGGCTTCACGAACGCCGACTCGGCCGAGGAGGCGGCGATCGGCGCCGAGGCCGGTGTCGCGCTCGGATCCACGCTCAAGGGACAGGAAGAGATCCAGGTCGCGGGCCCGAACGGCACGCAGGAGGCCCGCCGGATCGACTTCGAGTTCACGGAGAAGGGCGACCGGGTCAAGGGTGTGATCGTCACGGGCCTGGACGCGGAAAAGAAGGCGTACGCGGTGCGCATCGATGCCGTCAAGGGCCGGCTCGACGACGGAGATCTGAAAAGGATCATCGACTCGGTCACGGTCCTCAAGGCCGCGAACGGCTAGGGCGGCGTGCATGGATGTCCCGGGCGGCGACTACATCTTCTTCTGCGGCATGATCGCGCTTTTCGGCTGGCTGACGGTGAAGTACGCCCGCCGCCTGGTCACCGTGGTGCGCTCGATACGGCGGGGCGAGCGCGCAGAAGGCGCATGCGTGCGGGTCGAGAGAGAGCCGGGCAACAGCTCGGACGCATACCGGCACTTCTTCGCCTTCCGCACTCGTGAAGGCAAGGAGGTCGAGTTCGAGGACCTGGCGAGCTGGTCGATGCGGACCGGTACACGGGTCATGGTGGCGTACGACCCGGTCGCCCCCGGGCGCACCGCCACGATCGCGGGGCGCGGCAGTTGGTCCCCGGTGATCCAGTGCCTGGCGCTGGTGGCCGGGTGCGGGATGGCGACCGCCGGGTTCGCGGCGGTGTTCCTGTTCACAGTGATCTGAGCAGTTCGACTGGAGGCGAGTGACCATGACGAGGTACGGCTACCCGGGGGCGTCCGCCCATCGGGACGAGGGACGCGGAGCGGCGGTGTTCGCGCTCGTACGCGCCTGGGCGGCCGGCATTGTCGTCCTGCTCCTCACCGAATACGTCCAGGCTACGGTGGTGTACGACTATCTGGCGACGAAGTCGCAGCTGGAGACCTTCGGGGGGCGGCTGCTGCTGATCCATCTCCCGAACGCCCTGTGCATCGGGCTGGCGACATGGGCCGCGGGTCGCGTTCACCGGGACCCGTACCGGCACTCCCCGCCCCAGCATCTGACGGCGGCGCTCACCGTGCCGCTGGCGGCGCAGCTGCTGAACATGGCGCTGCAGTGGGACGCCCTGGCGGCCGAGGGGCTACTCATGTCCAACGCGGTGCTGGCGGTCGGGTGCGTCGCGGGGTACGCGGCGGACAGACTGCAGGAGGACGCCTGAGCGGAACGGGGGTCTGCTCAGTCGGGGCCCGGTCCTGTCGAGGACCGGGCCCTTTTGTATACGACCCTGCGCCACAGGTCTTGACAACCCGATTGGTCTGGACCAACTTGTACGCCCAGCGGTGGCCACCGTTCCTTCCCGTACCTCCTCCTCCCCAACTCCCCCACCGGAGGCAGCAAGTGGACCGCACGAACCTCAGGGAACCCACCACCCGCACCCGCAGATGGCTCGGCGGAGTCCTGGCACTGGCCCTGGGCGCCGGGCTCGGGCTCGCAGGCGGGGCCGGGACCGCGCAGGCGGCCGATGTGAACAACGCGAAGAACGCGGGGTTCGAGTCCGGGCTCGCGAACTGGACGTGCACCGGCGGGAGCGGGGCGCTCGTGTCGTCGCCCGTGCACGGTGGGGCCGCCGCGCTCAAGGGGACGCCTGCCGGGCAGGACCACGCGAAGTGTTCGCAGACCGTGTCCGTGAAGCCCGACTCGACGTACAGCCTGAGTGCTTGGGTGCAGGGCTCGTACGTGTATCTCGGGGCGAGCGGGACCGGGACGACCGATGTGTCGACGTGGACCCCCGGGAACACCGGGTGGCAGCAGCTCAGCACCAGCTTCACGACCGGCGCGAGCACGACCTCGGTGACCGTGTACACGCACGGGTGGTACGGGCAGGCCGCCTACTACGCCGACGACATCTCGGTGTTCGGGCCCGACGGGGGCGGCGGCGGTGACCCCGACCCGGTCGTGCCGCCCGCTCCGGGCGGGCTGGCCGTCGGATCGGTGACCTCGTCGTCCGTCGCGCTGAGCTGGAACGGGGCCTCCGGGGCGACCGGGTACAACGTCTACCGCAACGGCACCAAGGTGCAGTCCGTGAGCGGGACTTCGGCGACCGTGACGGGGCTGGCCGCGTCGACCTCGTACCAGTTCCAGGTGAGCGCGACCAACGCGGCCGGCGAGTCGGCGAAGTCCGCCGCGGTGACCGCGACGACGTCCGGTGGCGGCAACCCCGGAAACCCCGCCGTGCCGAGGCACGTGCTGACCGGCTACTGGCAGAACTTCAACAACGGCGCCACCGTGCAGAAGCTGCGTGACGTCCAGTCGCAGTACGACATCATCGCCGTGTCCTTCGCCGACTCGACCGCGACGCCCGGTGAGATCACCTTCACCCTCGACCCGGCGGTCGGCTACGGCTCGGTCGACGAGTTCAAGAGCGACATCAGCGCCAAGAAGAGCGCAGGCAAGTCGGTGATCCTGTCGGTCGGCGGCGAGCGCGGCAACGTCACGATCAACAGCGACGCGTCCGCGACCGCCTTCGCCAACAGCGCGTACGCGCTCATGCAGAGCCACGGCTTCAGCGGCATCGACATCGACCTCGAGCACGGGATCAACTCCACCTATCTGACGAAGGCGCTCCGGCAGCTCTCGCAGAAGGCGGGCTCCTCGCTCGTGCTGACGATGGCGCCGCAGACCCTCGACATGCAGAACACCGGCACCGAGTACTTCAAGACCGCCCTCGCCGTGAAGGACATCCTCACGGTCGTCAACATGCAGTACTACAACAGCGGTTCGATGCTCGGCTGCGACGGCAAGGTCTACTCGCAGGGTTCGGTCGACTTCCTCACCGCGCTCGCCTGCATCCAGCTCGAGGGCGGCCTCGACCCGTCCCAGGTCGGCCTCGGCGTCCCGGCCTCCACGCGGGGCGCGGGCAGCGGTTACGTCGACCCGCAGATCGTGAAGAACGCGCTCGACTGCCTCACCCGGGGCACGAACTGCGGCTCCTTCAGGCCCTCGCGCACGTACCCGAGCCTGCGCGGCGCGATGACCTGGTCCACGAACTGGGACGCCACCGCCGGGAACGCCTGGTCCAACGCGGTGGGGCCGCACGTGCACAACCTGCCGTAGCGGCAGCCAGGTCCCCCGTCGAACCGCCCACCGGCCCGCTAGTACGCCGGTGGGCGGTTCGCCAGGTAGTGGTGGAGCACGGGACCGAGCCCGGCGAGCCACTGCTGCAGGACGGCCTGCTTGCGGGCGGCGATCCGGCACTCGTAGAGCATGCCGCCGGGATGCGCGACAGCGACCATGAGGACGGTCCCGAAGGGCGCCGGGGCGAAGTGGACGGTGCTGATCACCGCCCAGGGGAACTCCAGGGTGTGGCCCTGGATCTCCAGGGCCACACCCGACTCGTCGACGATGACCGAGTTGTGGCGGTCGTGCGCGACGAACTCCGGGCCGGCCGGCGGGAACGGCTGTACCTGCTGTACCTGCTGTGGCGGCGGGCCGTACCCGGGCTGTACCGGGATCGGAGGGCCGAAACCCGGAGGCGGCGGGGGCGGGGACGGTGGTGCGCCCTGGGGGTGGTGCCGGTCCGGGTAGCCGCCATAGGTCATGTACGTAAGTATGACCGGAGCCGGGCCCCTACCAGGGCAGTTCCCGCACCTGTTGCACGCACAGCACGACGAACAGCAGCCCTGCCGCGGCCAGCATGCCGTTGCTCACCCAGCCGTTGCGCCACTCGCTCGGCGTTCGGGACGAGTTGAGCAGCCAGATCAGGGTCAGCGCCAGGAACGGCATGAAGAAGGCGCCGAGTACGCCGTACGCGATCACGAGGCCGAAGGGCTGGTCCAGCCAGAGCAGGCCCATGGGCGGGAACGTCAGCCACAGCATGTACGCGCGGAACGGCCAGGAACGCTCGCGGCGACCCTTGGCCACCTCCTCGACCGCGTTCTCGTCGATGCCCTTGCGCGTGCGCACGATGCGCTCGGTGAAGTCGGCGAAGAGAAGGCTCACCCCGTGCCAGACGCCGACGAGCGCGGAGAACGAGGTGGCGCAGAAGCCCACGAGGAAGAGCTTGGCGGTGAAGACGCCGAAGCGGTCCTCCAGGACGTTGCTCAGTTCGAGCAGGCCCTTGTCGCCGCCGGCCAGCGCGATGTTCGAGGCGTGCAGCAGCTCGGCGCCGATGATGAGCATGGCGACGACGAAGACACCGGTCGTGAGGTAGGCGACCCGGTTGTCCAGGCGCATCATCTTCATCCAGGACGCGTCGGTCCAGCCCTTGGAGTTGATCCAGTACCCGTACGCCGCCATGGTGATCGTGCCGCCGACACCGCCGATGAGGCCCAGGGTGTAGAAGAACGAACCGTCCGGGAGGACGGGTACGAGGCCGGCGAGCGCGGCCGGCAGGTCGGGGGCCACGCGGGCGGCGACGTACACGACGATCAGGAACTTGATGCCGATGAGGACCGTCATCAGCTTCTCGAAGCGTGCGTAGCGGTTGAACCAGACCAGGGCGAGGCCGATCAGGCCGGCGGCGATCGCGAAGGTCTTGAGGCCGCCGGGTGTGTCCGGGAAGAGCGCGGCCAGCGGCAGCGCGGTCGACGACATGGCCGTGGCGCCGTAGATGAAGCCCCAGACGACGACGTAGATGCCGAAGTAGACGGAGGTCCACGACCCGAGGCTGCGCCAGCCGTCGAACATGGTGCGTCCGGTGGCCAGGTGCCAGCGGCCGGTGGCCTCGGCGAGGGAGATCTTGACGAGGCAGCCGATGACCGCGGCCCACAGGAGGGTGTAGCCGAACTTGCTGCCCGCGATCAGCGTCGCGACGAGGTCACCGGCGCCGACGCCGGTCGCGGCGACGACGATGCCCGGCCCGATGAACCGCCAGCTCGCCTTGCGGGGCGGAGAGATTATCGCCCGGTTGTCCGATGCTGCGTCTTCTTCCGTCGTGTCTGCCATGGTTGAGGCCGCCTTTCCGCTCATCATCGAACTCGTGGCCGAAGCGTGCTCTTGACCGGAGCATGCCACACGCCCACCATGTGCCCACCCGCATCAACAAGCACGCCGTACATGTCGCACTGAGCCACCCCCACACTCCCTACCCAGGAGATCGCATGCGACTTCGCACACGCGGCAGCGGCGGAAGGTCCGTCACTCGGTCCGCCGCCCTCGCGACCCTGCTCGCCCTGGCCGTGGCGGCCCCGTTCACGGCAACCGCCGCGCCCGCCCCCGACCCCGACCGCATCCGCGCCACCGTCACCGACGCCGGGACCGCAGCCGCAGCCGAGGCCGAGGAGGAGATCCGTCAGTACGAGATCCACGGTCCGTCGACCGTCGCCGAGCGCACCGCCGTCGCCGCGACCGGTGTCTCGATCGACGAGGCCGACGACCACGCGATCGTCGTCAGCGCCAACGCCGCCCAGGCGAGACGCCTCCGAGCACTCGGCCACGTACTCGAACCCCTGCCCGCACCGCCCGACCGCAAGGCGGCGGGCGCCGCAGCCCAGCCGTTCGACTTCCCCTCCGCCGATGCGCGATACCACAACTACGCGGAGATGACCGCGGAGATCGACCAGCGCATCGCCGCCCACCCGAACATCATGAACAAGCGGGTGATCGGCAAGTCCTACCAGGGCCGCGACATCGTCGCCATCAAGATCAGCGACAACGTCGGCACGGACGAGAACGAGCCGGAGGTCCTCTTCACCCACCACCAGCACGCCCGCGAGCACCTCACCGTCGAGATGGCGCTCTATCTGCTGCGCGAGCTCGGCGACGACTACGGAACGGACTCGCGCGTCACGAACGCCGTCAACGGCCGCGAGATCTGGATCGTGCCGGACCTCAACCCGGACGGCGGCGAGTACGACATCGCCACCGGCTCCTACCGCAGCTGGCGCAAGAACCGGCAGCCCAACGCGGGCTCGTCGTACGTCGGCACCGACATGAACCGCAACTGGAACTTCAAGTGGGGCTGCTGCGGCGGCTCCTCCGGTTCCACCAGCTCCGCGACCTACCGCGGCTCCGCCCCCGAGTCCGCGCCCGAGGTGAAGGTCGTCGCCGACTTCGTGCGCTCCCGGGTCGTCGGCGGAAAGCAGCAGATCAAGACCGGGATCGACTTCCACACGTACAGCGAGCTGGTGCTCTGGCCGTACGGCTACACCACGGCCGACACCGCCCCCGGCTTGACCCAGGACGACCGCAACGCCTTCGCCACCGTCGGCGGCAAGATGGCCGCGAGCAACGGCTACACGGCCGAGCAGGCGAGCGACCTGTACATCACGGACGGGTCGATCGACGACTGGCTGTGGGGCAACCAGAAGATCTTCGCGTACACCTTCGAGATGTACCCGACGGGCACCGGCGGTGGCGGTTTCTACCCGCCCGACGAGGTGATCGAGCGCGAGACGAGCCGCAACCGCGACGCGGTGCTGCAGCTGCTGGAGAACTCGGACTGCATGTACCGGTCGATCGGCAAGGAGGCGCAGTACTGCACCGGCTGAGCCCCCTGGGCGCAGCGTACGCACACCGTCCAACTCGATGCCACCGGCCTTTCACCGACGGCCGGCGCTCCCGGGCCGATCTGCGGGAACTCGGCCCCGTAAAAGGGCGTTGAGGGGATGACCACGGGTCCGCGGCACCTCTCACGCGGTGGTGCGGGCCCGTCGGACCGACGTGGTCCGGGTCGACAGCAAGCGCACTGCGCAACAGTCAGGGAGGGTTCAGCATGGACGACATCTTCGGGGAGATCGTGGAAGAGATCGTGGAAGAGGCGGCCGAAGAGGTCGGTGGCGAGATCGCCGAGGACGTCGTCGAAGGACTCTTCGACTGACCAGGCATCCGGTGGGTGCGACGACGGCCGGACCGCCGCCCGCGCGGCCCGGCCGGGCGTCGACTGCGGTACTGCCGACGCGTATGTCGGGGTGATCCGCGCCGGACCGGCCTGACGGCCGAGAGGCCGAGAGGCCGAGAGGCCGAGAGGCCGAGAGGCCGAGAGGCCGAGAGGCCGAGAGGCCGAGAGGCCGCCCGGGACAGAGGTCCCGGGCGGCCCCCGTTGTCAGCAGGCGCTAGACGGCCAGGCTCAGCGCCGCCGCCACCGCGAAGCCCGCCACGGACAGGACCGACTCCAGCACCGTCCAGGACTTCAGGGTGTCCCGCTCCGAGATGCCGAAGTACTTCGCCACGATCCAGAAGCCTCCGTCGTTGACGTGCGAGGCGAAGATCGAGCCCGCCGAGATCGCCATGATGACCAGGGCGAGGAACGCCTGCGAGTGGTCGCCGCCCTCCACGAGCGGCAGGACGATGCCCGCGGTCGTCACGATCGCGACGGTCGCCGAGCCCTGGGCGACGCGCAGGACGAGGGAGATCAGATAGGCGAGGACGATGACCGGGAGGCCGACGTCGTTGAAGGTGTCGGAGAGGGCCTGGGCGACGCCGCTCGCCTTGAGGATCGCTCCGAAGACGCCGCCCGCGCCGACGACGAGCAGGATGTTGCCGACCGGCTTCAGGGACTGCGTCGACACCGACTCCAGGGACTTGCGGGACCAGCCGCGGCGGATGCCCAGCAGGTAGTACGCCATGAACAGGGCGATCGTCAGGGCGACGAAGGGGCTGCCGAAGAACTCGATGACCGAGCGCAGGGTGGACTCGTCCAGCGCGATGGAGGAGAACGTCGCGGCGAGGATGAGCACCAGCGGCGTCCCGATGATGGTGAGGACGGTCGCCAGGGAGACCGGGGACTCCTGAGGCGCGCGGCCCGCGGCGGCCTGTTCGGCGGCGACGGCGGCCTTGGCGTCCTCCGCGGCCTCGACCATGTCCTCCGGTACGGGGACGAAGAGACGCCTGCCGATCCAGGCGGCGTAGACCCAGGCGACGAGGACGGCCGGGATGCCGACGACGATGCCCATGAGGATGACCCAGCCGAGCGAGACGTGCAGCAGGCCGGCCGCGGCAACCGGGCCGGGGTGCGGCGGGAGGAAGGCGTGGGTCATCGACAGGCCCGCGAGGAGCGGCATCGCGTACAGCAGGATCGACTTGCCGGACCGCTTGGCGGCGGCGTACACGATCGGCGCGAGGACGAAGATGCCGACGTCGAAGAAGACCGGGATGCCGAAGATGAGGCCGGTGAGGCCCATGGCCAGCGGGGCGCGCTTCTCGCCGAAGAGGCCGAGCAGACGGTAGCTCAGGACCTCGGCGCCGCCGGACACTTCGAGGATCGCGCCGAGCATCGTGCCGAGGCCGATGATGATCGCGACATGGCCGAGGATGCCGCCCATGCCGGACTCGATGACCGATACGGCGGCGGACTTCTGGACCGTGCCGAAGAGTTCCGTGACGGACAGGCCGGCGGCGAGGCCGACGGCTATGGAGACGGCGAGGAGCGCGACGAACGGCTGCACCCTGACCTTGATGATCAGGAGGAGGAGGAGCGCGATGCCGAGGGCGGCGACGGTCAGCAGTCCCGCGGTACCGGGTATGAGATGGAGCAGTCCGCCTGTGTGGGGCGTGGGTGGTGGAGGTGCGTCGGCGGCGAGCAGCATGGCAGGAGACCTCGTTTTGGGTAGGGGGGAGCGCGGCACGGCGCCGTAGCGGTGGGCGCCGTGCCGTGAGGCGTGTGCTTCAGCGAGATCAGCTCAGGGATCGGCTCACGGGGTCAGCCGGTCGGCCGGTCAGCGGGCCGGCAGGTCGGCGGGCCAGCAGATCGGCCGGTCAGCGGGCCAGCAGGTCGGCGGGTCAGCCGAGGACCGCCAGGGCGTCGATCTCGATGAGGAGGCCGGCGGGGAGACCGACGTAGACCGTCGTCCGGGCGGCGGGGGCCTCCTTGAGACCCTGCTCCTCGAAGTAGGCGTTGTAGATCTCGTTCATCTCGGCGAAGTGGCCCGTGTCCGTGAGATAGACGCGCATCATCATCACGTCGTCCCAGCTCGCGCCGCCCTCCTCCAGGACCGCCTTGACGTTGGCGAGGGTCTGGAGGGTCTGCTCGCGCAGGGTCTGACCGGCGGGGGTGGGGGCCCGGCCCTCGACGGCGGGGAGGAAGCCGACCTGGCCGGCGACCTGGAGGATGTTGCCCTTGCGGACGCCGTGGGAGAACTTGGCGGGCGGGGCGGTGTGGGTCGGGGGAGTGATCGCGGTCTTCTCGGTCATGCGTGGTCCTTCGGGGGTGGGCCGGTCTCTAGGAGTCGGAGGCAGTGCCGGAGTACTCCCGGGTGATGGCGTCGGCGGTGCGGCGCACCAGCGGGAGCAGGGTGAGGAGTTCCTCGGCCGTGACGACGACATTCGGCGCGGACACCGACATGGCGGCGACGACGCGGCCGTCCGCACCGCGGATGGGGGCCCCGATGCAGTTGATGGACTCCTCGTGGCCACCGAGGTCGGTGGCCCAGCCCTGTTCGCGTACGGTCGCCAGCTCCTTGAGGAAGGCGGCGGCGTTCGGGATCGAACGGGGCGTGTACATGGGGTAGTCGAGCCTCGCGGCGATGGCGCGGCGCTCGGGCTCGGGGAAGTCGGCGAGCAGGAGCTTCGCCACGGCCGCGACGGTGATCGCGACGGGCTTGCCGATACGGGAGTACATCCGGACCGGATAGCGGCTCTCGACCTTGTCGATGTAGAGGACCTCGCCCTCCTCGTGCACGGCGAGGTGGACGGTGTGCCCGGTCCGCTCGTTGAGGGCCATGAGGTGGGGATGGGCGATCTCGCGGATGTCGAGGTTCTCAACGGCCTCCTGGGCGAGGGCGAAGAGGCGGGCGCCGAGCCGGTAGCGCTGGTCCTGCTGGCGGTAGACGAGGCCGTGCTCGTGGAGGGTGCGGAGGAGCCGCAGCGCGGTGGACTTGTGGACGCCGAGGCGGTCGGCGACCTGCCCGAGGTCCGCGGGGCCCTGCGCGAGCAGCGGCAGGATGCTCAGGGCGCGGTCGACGGTCTGGCTCATGACGTACGTACCTCCTCCGTGGCCTGCTCGGCTGCCGTCCAGCCGGGGCCGAGGTGCAGTCTCCCCCAGGCATCGTCGTCGAGGGCGGCGAGGCGGTCGGCGTACGGGGTGGGCGGCGGGGTGCCGAGGTCGCCGGGGACGGTGAGGGTGGCGGCGGCCGTCAGGTGCCCGAGGCGCAGGCGCGCCGTGTCGCCGAGGCCGCGGAGGGTGGCGGAGAGGAACCCCGCGGCGAAGGCGTCGCCGGCGCCGACGGGGGCGACGACGTCGACCGTGGGGGCGGGGACGGAGGTGACGGTGTCGGGGGGCAGGTCCCCCGGCGCGGGTTCGGAGCGAGCGCGGCGGGCGTACGCCGTCGCGCCCCGCCCACCCTGCTTCACCACCAGGACCTCCGGCTCCGGGAGCGCCTCCCGGATCGCCTCCGCGCCCCGCAGGCCCCACGCCTCCTCCGCCTCGTCCTCGCCGACGAAGACGAGGTCGGCGCCGCGCGCCAGGTCGAGGAGGACGGCGGGGTCCTCGCGCCAGAGGCCGGGGCGGTGGTTGACGTCGAAGGAGACGAGGGGGCGGCCGGGGCGGCGGGCGGTCAGGGCGCGCATCAGGCCGAGGCAGTCCGGGGACAGGGCCGCCGTGATGCCGGAGAGGTGGAGGATGCGCCCGCGCGCGAGATCCCCGTACGGAACGTTCTCCGGCGACATCGCGGAAGCCGCCGAACCGGCACGGTAGTAGAGGACCTCGTGGGTGTCCGTGGCGCGGTCGGTCGCGGTGCGGAAGTAGATGCCCGTGGGGCGGACGGGGTCGCGGTGGACGGCGGAGGTGTCGACTCCGTACGCCGCGACGGCGGCGATCAGATGGTCGCCGAAGCCGTCGGAACCGACCCTGCTGACCCACTTCGCGCGGTGCCCGGCGGCCGCGAGCGCGCACGCGACGTTCGACTCGGCACCGCCGATGGTGCGGACGAAGGAGGGCACGTCGGCGAGGCGGCCCGGCCGCGAGGGCAGGAACGTGACCATGGACTCGCCGAGGCAGACGACGTCCACGACGCCGCCCGCGTCCACGACGTCGCCCGGGTCGACGGCCGAGGCGAGACACGCGTCCACGGCCGCGTCGGCGGCCGCTGTTCCGGTCACCCTGGCACTCCTCACTGGTCCTGTGGGTCCATTGACCCGGCATTGGCCCGGATGTTAGACAGCGACTAGCGATATGCGCAATGACCGTTGCACATACTGCAACCGTACTCTTCGAGGAGGCTCCCATGCCCGCCGACAAGGCCGTCGAGCAGCTCGCGAACGAGCGCGTCGACCACCGCTTCAAGGCGCTCCCGCCGGACGCCGAGGGCCTCACCGTCGGCGAGCTGGCCGCCCAGCGCCGCAACCTCTTCACCGGCGGCTTCACCACTCCCGTCCTCGCCCTCTCCGCGGAGTCCCTGGAGCACAACCTCGCCCTTCTCGAGACGTACGCCGAGCGCCACGGCCTCGCCTTCGCGCCGCACGGCAAGACCTCCATGTCGCCACAGCTCTTCGACCGCCAGCTGGAGCGCGGCGCATGGGGCATCACCGCCGCCGTGCCGCACCAGGTCCGTGTGTACCGCGCCTACGGCATCGAGCGGATCTTCCTCGCGAACGAGCTCGTCGACGCCGCGGCGCTGCGCTGGCTCGCGGGCGAGCTGGACCGCGACCCGGACTTCCGGCTCGTCTGCTACGTCGACTCCGTGCGCGGCGTCGAGCTGATGGGCGAGGCCCTCACGGCGGCCGGTGCCACCCGCCCCGTGGAGGTCGTCGTCGAACTCGGCGCGGGCGACGGCGCCCGTACCGGCGCCCGTACGGAGGCCGACTGCACCGCCGTCGCCGATGCGGTCGCCGCCACCGGGACCCTGCGCCTGGCCGGCGTCGCGGGCTACGAGGGCGAGGTCCCCGACGCGACCCCCGAGCGGGTACGGGACTGGCTGCGCCGACTCGTCGCGCTCGCGGCGGCCTTCGACAAGGACAGCCGGTTCGCCGGTGCCGAGGAGATCGTCGTCAGCGCGGGCGGCAGCGCCTGGTTCGACGCCGTCGCCGACGTCTTCGCGGAGATCCCGGAGCTGTCCGCTCCGGTGCTGAAGCTCCTGCGTTCCGGCGCGTACGTCTCGCACGACGACGGCCACTACAAGCACCTGACGCCCTTCAACCGCGTGCCTCAGGAGGGCGCCCTGGAGCCCGCGTTCCGGCTCTGGGCCCAGGTCGTCTCGCGCCCGACGCCGCAGCAGGCGTTCACCAACGCGGGCAAGCGCGACGCCGCGTACGACCTCGACCTGCCCGAGGCCCAGGTCGTACGGGACGCCCGCGCCGGCGAACTCCGCCCCGCGACCGGCATCACGGTCACCGGCCTGTCGGACCAGCACGGGTGGGTGCGGACGGAGGAGGGGGCGGACCTGGAGGTCGGGGACTGGCTCGGGATGGGGTTGTCGCATCCGTGCACGTCGTTCGACAAGTGGCAGCTGATTCCGCTGGTGGAGGCGGACGGCACGGTCACGGACTACATCCGTACGTTCTTCTGATCCCAGATTCCCTTTCCCCGCCCCTCCCTTTCCCCGCCCCTCCCCTTCCCGAACCGGGGCCCGTCCCCTTCCCGGACCGGGGCCCGTCCCCAGCCGCCACCGGGGGTTCGTCCCAGACCCGCCCTCGGTGCTCCGCCACCGGGCACGAGCCCAGCCCGTCCGGCGTTCGAGGACGGACATCCCGGCCCACCGGGCGGTTCCGGCGCGCCCGGGTCCGAGGCCGAGCCCCGGTTCGGGAAGTGCGGGTCCCCCCACGTGGGCGTAGGGGAGGGGCGGTGAGAAGGCCCGCCGCAGGCGCCCCACCCGCAGAAAGGCACCCCCATGGACCTCGTCATCCGCGACGCGCGCGTCATCGACGGCACCGCCGGCGCCTCCTACCGTGCCGACGTCGGCATCACGGACGGCCGGATCACCGCGATCCACCGCGAAGGGCAGGGCGGCCCACGCCCCTCCGCCCGTCGCATCGTCGACGCCGACGGCCTCGCCCTCTCCCCCGGCTTCATCGACATGCACGCGCACAGCGACCTCGCGCTGCTCCGCGACCCGGACCACAGCGCCAAGGCCGCTCAGGGCGTGACGCTCGAAGTCCTCGGTCAGGACGGGCTGTCGTACGCGCCCGTCGACGACCGCACGCTCGGCGAGGTCCGCCGTGCCATCACCGGCTGGAACGGTGATGGTTCGGACATCGACTTCGACTGGCGGACCGTCGGCGAGTACCTGGACCGCCTCGACCGGAACTTCGGCGGCCGCGGCATCGCCGTCAACGCCGCCTACCTCATCCCCCAGGGCACGGTGCGGATGTACGCCGTCGGCTGGGACGACCGCCCCGCCACGGCGGACGAGATGCGCCGCATGAAGCAGCTCGTCGCCGAGGGCCTGGAACAGGGCGCCGTCGGCATGTCGTCGGGCCTCACCTACACCCCGGGCATGTACGCGAACGACGCCGAACTCACCGAGCTGTGCCGGGTGGTGGCGCGCTACGACGGCTACTACTGCCCCCACCACCGCTCGTACGGTGCGGGCGCCCTGGAGGCGTACGAGGAGATGGTCGGCCTCACCCGCGAGGCCGGCTGCGCCCTCCATCTCGCCCACGCCACCATGAACTTCGGCGTGAACGAGGGCCGTGCGCCCGAGCTGCTGGCTCTGCTCGACGAGGCGCTCGACACGGGCGCCGACATCTCCCTCGACACCTACCCGTACACCCCGGGCTGCACGACGCTCGTCGCGCTCCTGCCGAGCTGGGCGAACGAGGGCGGCCCCGAGGCGGTCCTCGCCCGCCTCCGCGACGACGGGACCGCCGAGCGGATCCGCCACCACCTCGAGGTCGTCGGATCGGACGGCTGTCACGGGGTCCCGATGGACTGGGACACCATCGAGATCTCCGGCGTGAGCGATCCCGCTCTCGCCGCCCATGTCGGCACCCGGCTGGACGGCTGGGCCACCGCCCGCCGGCTCCTCGTCGACGACCGGCTCGGCTCGACGATCCTGCAGCACGTCGGCCATGAGGAGAACGTCCGGGCGATCATGCGGCACCGCGTCCACACGGGCGGCAGCGACGGCATCCTCCAGGGCGACAAGCCGCACCCGCGCGCGTACGGCACCTTCCCGCAGTACCTCGGCCGGTACGCCCGCGAACTCGGCGTCCTCTCGCTGGAGGAGGCGGTCGCCCATCTGACCTCGCGGCCGGCGGCCCGGCTCCGTCTCGCCGACCGGGGTCACGTGCGCGAGGGGTACCGCGCCGACCTCGTGCTCTTCGACCCGGACACGGTCGCGGCCGGTTCGACGTACGAGGAGCCGCGCACCCTCCCGGTCGGCATTCCGCACGTCCTGATCGACGGCAGGTTCGTGATCGAGGACGGGAAGCGGACGGACGTGCTGGCGGGACGCTCGGTACGGGGAGGCCGCCGGGACCGATGACCGCGAAGTCGCGGGAGGGCGGTTCCTCACAGATGATGGGGGATCCGCGCGCTGGTCGATGACCGTCGAGTAGGTACGGAGGTTCGACGTCATGATCAAAACACGACGTGCCTTGCGGTGTCTGGCTGCCGGCATGGTGGCCGCGACCGCCGCATTCGTCCCCGCGGCAGGGGGAGCGACTGCTGCCGAGCCATCCGCGGCGAAAGCGGCAGTCTCTGGGACCGAGCAGCCCTCACCACCCACACCACCGACGTCCCCCACGCAGGCCACGCCGCCCACCGAGACGGTGAAGGTGCTGCTTGAGCAGGGACTTCCGAATGTCCCGGGCAAGACCTTCACCTCGGAGATCGTCGACTTCCCGCCCTCCGCACGCGCGGTGCCGCATCGCCATGGCGAGGCGTTCGTCTACGCCTACGTGCTCGAGGGCACCGTGCGCAGCCAGCTCGACAACGAGCCGGTCCGCACCTACCGCGCCGGCGAGCACTGGGTCGAACCGCCGAACTCCTACCACGCGCTCACGGAGAACGAGAGCTCGACGGAACCGGCAAAGCTGCTGGCCGTCATCGTGTCGAACACAGGCGATCCGACCAAGGTCGATGAGCCGAAACCGACGGAGTGAGCTGGATCAGCGTCTCCGCGTCAGGTACGACCGGGGCCCCTGTCAGGCACGCACCGTTCCGCGATCCTCGAGGACGTCCGTCGCCGAGCCCGTGCGCTGCAGGCGCTGCCACCGGAGTCGGTTGCCGAGCAGGGCCGTGACGACCGACTGGACGACGACCAGGTACATCAACTGCCGGTAGACGAAGATCTGGAGCGGCAGGGTCCACAGGGGCTCGAACTTCTCCCGGTCCAGGCGCAGCGCGTACACCGCGCTGAAGACCTGGACCGCGGTGAAGGCGAGCCAGACCGCCGCCGCCTGACCCGCGCCCTGGAACAGCAGTCCGTACAGGGCGAAGAGGTCGACGAGCGGGGCGATCAGCGGCAGGACCATCTGGAACAGCAGCAGATAGGTCAGGCCCCGGCGGCCGAGCTTGCCGCCGGCGCCCCGCTCCAGCAGCGCGCCGCGGTGCTTCCACATGGCCTGCAGCGTGCCGTAGCACCAGCGGTAGCGCTGCTTCCACAGTTGACGCACCGTCGAGGGGGCCTCGGTCCAGGCGATGGCCGACTCCTCGTAGACCACACGCCAGCCGGCCCGGCACAGGGCCATGGTGAGGTCGGTGTCCTCGGCGAGGGTGTCCTCGCTGGCGCCGCCGACGCCCACGACGGCGTCACGGCGGAACGCACCGATCGCCCCGGGAACCGTCGGCATGCACTCCATGACGTCGAACATGCGGCGGTCGAGGTTGAAACCGATGACGTATTCGAGGTGCTGCCAGCGGCCGAGGACACCCTGCCGGTTGCCGACCTTGGTGTTGCCGCTGACCGCGCCGACCCGCGGATCGGCGAGAGGCTGAATGAGGTGGAAGATCGCGTCGGGCTCGAAGACCGTGTCGCCGTCGATCATGACGACGATGTCGAAGTGGGCCCACGCGAGTCCGGTGTTGAGGGCGGCGGCCTTCCCCGAGTTGGCCTGGCGGATCACCATGACCCGGCGGTCGTCGATCGACTCGGCGATCTCGAAGGTCCGGTCGGTGGAGCCGTCGTCGACGACGATGATCTGGACGGCCTGGTGGGTGGAGGCCAGCAGCGAACGCACGGTCGCCTCGATGCCCGCTTCCTCGTTGTACGCGGGGACGATCACCGAGACCGGGTCGGTGAGCGGCGGGAAGCGCGGGGTGCCGCGGCGCCGGGAGCGCTTGGCCCGCACGCGCTTCACATGCACACGGGCGACGGTGAAGAGCATCACCAGCCGGGCCGCGGTGATCACACCGGCCGCGACCAGGAACCAGGTCATGGCGTCGGCGAAGGCCCGGGAGGCCTGCTGGGCACGGACGACCGCGGCACCCCGCCACTCGGCGGCCGTGCCGACGTCGTACGTCGTGCCCGGGAGACCGAGACCGGCGCCGACGGTCGTGTACCTGACCTGGTCGCCGCGGCCGGCGGCCAGCAGCCGCTCGGTCTCGGCGACGGCGGCCGCCGAGCCGGTGAACTGGCGCACGGCGCCCTGGTCGGGGGCCCGGGCGGGCTCGTCGGCAACGACGACGACATAACCGTCGACGATGGCGCGCCGCGCGGCCTCGCCCATGTCGTCGCAGAGCGAGGCGGCGTCCTCGGTGTGCGGGAGGCGCAGCAGATGGGTTCCTACACCCGCGGTGCCGGCCAGGACGTTCTGGGTGAGGGCGAGTTCCAGACGGATACGGGGCACGGAGAGGCCGGCGAGGTTCGCGTCCGTGTAGGTGTGCGAGCCGATCTCGTGGCCCTCGTCCTTGATCCGGCGCACGAGGTCGGGGTGGGCGGCGGCCTGGGTGCCGGTGAGGAAGAAAGTGGCCTTGACCTGGCGCTGCTTCAGCAGATCGAGCAGACGTGGGGTCCAGGCCGGGTCGGGCCCTCCGTCGTAGGTGAGGGCGACGGTGCTTGCGGGCATCCGGGTCGCGAGGACTCCGCCGGTCTTCGGGTCCTGGCGCATGACGGGTCCGTTCGCGAACGGCACCTCCGGCTTCGCCGGGCACCGTGTGGTCGGCGCGGCCGTCGGGGCTATCTCGTGCCGCCCGTATCCGCTGAAGAGCAGGGCGGTGGCGACGACGGCCAGGGTGAGCGTCAGCAGCACCCAGTGAGCGCGGGGATCCCGGCGGATGGCGTGCCCGGTCACTTGGGGCCCTTGCCGTCGGCGGTGGGCGTGTGCCGGGGAGCGTTGCCCGAGTTTCCGCGCGGGGCGCTCGCCGTGGGGGCGGCCGCCGGGGGCGCCTGTGTGGTGGCGGACGGGGCAGCCGTGCCGGTCGCGTCGGTGCCGGGGCTCTTCGACGCGCCGGAGCCCGGGGAGGCGGAGGGAGACGCCCGGTCGGATATCGGTTCCCCGACGGGGTCACCGCCGGCGGGCTCCCCGGACTCGGCGGTGGACGGCGACGGCTCTGCCGTCGGGGACGTCTCCTCCCGGCTCTGGCTCCAGGGCAGCGGGCCACCGGCCGGTCCGGCACCGAAGAGCCCGGCCAGAACAACAGCGACAAAGCAGACGCACGCGGCGCCGACGGCAACCGACGCATATTTCATGAAGCGGCGCCGGCGCCCCGAGGCGTCGACGAAGACTGCGTTCTCCTGGTGGCTCACAGCCGCGAATTGTAGGGACCGAAGGGCTCCACTTCGAAGCGGGGTGCGAAATCCGACATCACCGACACCCTTCCTCCCGCCGTCGCACGAAGACCCCGGGTGGCGCCCCCGGCACCCGTGAAGCGCGCGGGGACCCCGGGGCCATGGACCGGACGGGCGCGGTGCGGGGCCCGCCCACCGGGCCCTACCGGCTCGCGCCCGTAAGGGAGTCCGCCTCCGTGCGCGACCAAGGCCGCGCGGGCTTCCCGGCATCGGGCAGCCCGCGCCGCCGCAGTGCCGTCACCGCTGTCGCGGCCGCGACAGCGGCAAGCGCGAAGCCGTAGGGCGGGGTGTGGCCCGAGGGCTGGGTCTCGTACACCAGGGCCACCGACAGAACCATCAGGATCCGGACAACACGGCTGTTTCCCGCCGCAGTCGCGGCAGCGACCGTCGCCATTCCCCACAGCGGGTACCACGGCTGCACCATCGGCGAGAGCGCGACGAGCGCCAGCAGGGACAGGCCCAGGCCGTGCACGGGATGGAGCCTCCCGCGCAGCGAGCGGTACGCCAGGAAGACGATCACCACGAGGGCGGCGGCGAGGCCCAGGGTCTGGGTCAGGCTCTTGACCGCCGCCGGGTCCACGTCGCCGGAGAGCAGGCGTGCCGCGTGCCCGGCCGCGAGACCGAGGTCGCTGGTGAGGGACAGCGGGGTGTGTATCGTCGCCGCGACGCTCTGCGTGTGCAGCCAGCCGAAGCCGGTGCCGCCGAGCAGGGTGGCCGCGGCCGCGATCGTGGCGGCGACCAGTCCGGGGCCGAGGACGCCCTTCGCCGCCCGCAGGACGGGCGACCGTCCCCGGCCCGCGTCGCGGATGACGATCACGCCGATGAAGAGCAGGGCGACGGCGGCCGGTGACTTGACGGTCGTCGCGAGGGCGACGAACGCGCTGCCGAGCAGCCACCGCCCGCGCAGCGCGCAGACGACGCCGGTCAGCATGAGGCCGATCATCAGCCCGTCGTTGTGCATACCGCCCACGACATGGATCAGCAGCAGCGGGTTGAGCGCCGCCAGCCACAGTGCGCGGTCCTCACCGACGCCGCACTCCACCGCCAAGTGCCGCACCGACCAGGCAATCAGGACAAGCGCCGCCACCGCGATCAGCCGCATCCCGAACACGGCCGGCACGATCGCCCCGCCCGTCGCCCAGGTCACGCCCTTCGCGAGCAGCAGGAAGACCGGGCCGTACGGCGCGGGCGTATCGGTCCAGTTGCCGCCCACGCTCGCCGCGGCGTCGGCCCCGAGCGAGCCTGGGCCGAGGACCGAAGGCCCGTGTGCGTAGACGTCATGGCCTTCGAGGACCATCGCGCCCTGGGCGATGTAGCTGTACACGTCGGCGCTGAACAGCGGCGGCGCGAGGACCAGCGGCGCGGCCCACCAGCCGAGGGTGACGAGGACGTCGCGCGCCCCGCCCGCCTCCCCGGGCCCCGTCGCCTTCTTCTCGACGAGCTGCCGGCCGTACGCCCACCAGGACAGGACCAGCAGGGTCAGCCCCGCATACGCGAGTACGGCGGCGGCGACCGTCACCCCGTGCCCGTACGGGACCCAGAGGCCCCACGGCTCACGCGCGGGCAACGCACCGGACGCGAGACCGCCTACGGCGATCGCCAGCGAGCCGGCGGCTCCGGTCCGCCGCGGCCCGGCCTTGGTCAGCCTCAGCACCCACATGAGCAGTCAGTTCATCCCCACCCGGTTCCCACGGACTGCCGAGCCTACAGTGGCCGCCCCGGAGCCGGCCCCGAAGGAACCGGCCCCGGTCGGCCGCGGGCCTCACTACTCCCAGGCGCAGTGGACGTGGTTGCCCTCGTCGATGGCCTCGGTGGCTCCGTACGCCCGGCAGGCGCTGACGAACGTGCCGTTGCTGACGGACATGTTGTCCGCGTCGAACGCGATGCCCCTGTAGTGGTTGGAGTTGGTCGAGTGGTCACCGCCGGCGATCTCGGTGATCAGGAAGGTGTAGCCCCGCTCGGTGGCCAGCTTGAGCATGCCGTTGAGCATGGCCGTCGAGAGCCAGACCTCGCGCTCGCCGACGTCGCTGTAGTTGCTGGTCTCGGCGGTGGTGCCGTTCTTGGTGTCGGTGATGTTGGCCTGGGCCGTGGAGTCGTTGTCGACGATTCCACTGACGTGGTAGGTCAGGAGCGAGATCTTGGCGTTGGCGTCGATGGACGCTGCGAGCTGGGCGCGGGTGCTGCCACCTCCGCCGCCGCCGGAGCCGCCGACCAGGGCGTTCCAGGTGTTCGGGCCGACGATGCCGTCGGCGGTGAGGCCGTGCTTGGCCTGGAAGTCCTTGGCCGCGTTGGTCGACGCGGGCCCGAAGGCCCCGTCGACGGCGAGCCCGTAGCCGTACCGGTTCAGCTGGGTCTGAGCGGCCTTGGCAGCGCTGCCCGAGCTGCCGTTCTGGACCGTGACGACCAGCTTGGGCCAGGTCAGCGGGCCGACCGAGCCGTCGGGGCTGAGGCCGTTGGCGCTCTGGAAGGACACGACCTTGGCCTCGGTGGCGGGTCCGAACTGTCCGTCGGCGGTGGTGGCGTACCCGCGGTGGGTGAGCAGATGCTGGATGGTGGTCACCTGCGGTCCGCTGTCACCGTTGGCGACGACGGGCCAGGTGGCGGCCGATGCGGTGTTCGGTCCGAGCAGTACGGCGACCATCGCGGCGAGGACCGCGGCGATCAGCATCGGGAAACGTCTGCGCATGACTCTCCTTCACGGCGTGGGGAACGGGACAGGGTCAGCGGTAGCGGATGTGCAGGTGGTTGTCGTGGTTCGGGTACTGCGTGGTGAGGCCCTCGGAGATGAGCGTGGGGTCGTTGAAGAAGATCAGGTCGATGTGTCCGGGTGCGGCGGCGCGGATCGCCTGGACGAGCTGACGCGTCGCGGCGCGGTCGTAGGTGGCCGACTGCCAGGTGATCCGGCCCGCCGTGCACTGGCCCGAGTCGGTGCGGACCGGCCAGATGTCGATGTCGAGGCCGACCTCGTGGCTGGCGTGCCCCGGGATGTCGCCGCCGTGCTCCCAGCTTGCGTCGCCCATCGGCACCCTGCCGTTGCCGGTCGAGGCGAAGGAGGAGGTGGCGGCTTCGAGCTGCGCGGCGGCAGCCGCGGTGGCCCAGTTCGCGGAGGCGTTGCCGTCCGGGTTCTGGTCGCACATGTTGGCGGCGAAGTTGATGAGCTCGTAATGCCAGACGAGGTTGCGCCAGGTGTCGGGGCCGACGACGCCGTCCGCGGAGATGCCGGCGTGGCTCTGGAAGTTCCTCACCGCCGTGGCGGTGGCGGGCCCGAAGTCACCGTCCACGGTGAGTCCCGCGGAACGCTTGGCGTTGAGCAGGTACTGGACGGCCTTCACCGCGGGTCCGTTGTCGCCCTGGCGTACGGTGACGACGAGCTTGCCCCAGGTGGCAGGGCCGACGAAACCGTCCGCGGCAAGGCCCTTGGAGCTCTGGAACGACTTGACGGCGGCGGCCGTGCCCGAGCCGAAGACGCCGTCGGTGGACACCGTGCGGCCGTGTGCGCCCAGCAGATGCTGGATGGCGACGACATCGCTGCCGCGGTTGCCCGAGCTCTGCGTGGGGAAGGCGGCGCCGGCGAACGCCTGGGCGGGCGCGCCGCCTTGGACCAGCAGCGCCATGACTATGGAAAGGAACATGACAATCCGAGCGCCCTGCTGTCGCAGGCCGGATGATCGGAGCATGATGCGAGCCCTCTCGTGGTGGACCTCGTGGTCGTGGACCTCGTGGACCTCGTGGCGGACATCGGGTCGGACGGGTGGTGCGGCGGCGCCGAGACGCCACCCGGCGTGAATTGCTTTCACGGAACCGGCCGGGCGAAACGTAATCCGTGACGCCGCTCCAACTCACGGATGCGCGGGAGCAGTGTCCGCTGCAGCCCGAGGATCTCTTCCCGGTGTGACGCCTGAAAGGCCGTCCGGCGGCCGATGCGCAACGGTTCCCCTTCGGCGCGAGGACGCCTGCGGTCCGTGTGGTCGTGCGGATGCGACGCACAGCGCAACTCCTTGTGTGCGACGGACGGTTCACGGCCGAACGGGCGAGGATCAGGGATGCCGGTCCAGGCCGAATCCTGGTCGCGTCATGGCGGGATTCACCTGTCCTACGGCGCAGTCGGGACAGCCATGGGACGAACTCTCCCTCGATGTACGGCGTGACATGGCGTGACCGTGCTCGTGTCTCAGGGCGCCGAGGAGATGCGGGGACGCATTGGGACGGTGCGGCAGCTGTTGCGGGAGGGCCGAAACGAGATCCGAGTGCCGGGTACGTCCGTCCATGGCCCGGGCGTCGGCGGCCCGGCTGGCTTCCGACGCATGGCGATTTCCCTGATCCGCGGCAAAGGCCGCCGTGACCGCGCTCGCGGCGGCGGTGGCGTGACCGCTCTCCTCCCGGTGGCCGCTTCCGCCCACGCAAAGCCCGGCCCCACGACCGGCACCACGTATTACGTGGGCTGTCTGCGGGGCAGCGACGAGTCCGGGGCCGCAGGACCGAGCACCCGAACGGCCCCGGCACCGGCACCGGCTGGGAGGCGATCACTGGTCTGCGGATCCAGCGCAACAAGGTCCACGACGTGGGCGGCGACGGCATCGTCGTACAGACGGCGAAGGGCGCGCGGGTCGAGCACAACTACGTGAACGGCTTCAACATGCGTTCGGCCGGCTACAACGCCGGTATCTGGGCGTCGAACTCGGACGCCGTGTTCCACCAGTACAACGAGGTGGCCGGCGGCCACGGCACCCTCGACTCGATGGCGTACGACATCGATGGAGGCAACAACCGCAACGTCTACCAGTACAACTACAGCCACGACAACGAGGGCGGCTTCCTGTTGGTCTGCAACGGCGCCGGGATGACGACGAACGGCAACCGCGTCCGCCACAACATCAGCGTCAACGACCGCAACACGATGGCCCCCTACGGCGTGATCTCGGTCGTCTGCGCACCGACCACGGACACGCAGGTCCACGGCAACACGATCGTCACCGACGAGCCGAACACGCCCCTCGTATCCGACAACGGCCCGACGGGCGTGACCTTCCGCAACAACATCTTTGTCGGCGCGACGGGCGGTTCCCCGATCAACGACACCGGTGCGTCTACGAGAACAACCTGTACTGGCGCACGTCCCAGCCCCGCGACGCATCCGGCCTGACCGCCGACCCGCTGTTCGCCAACGCCTCCCCCTCCGCCCCACGCGACGTCCGCCTGCGCCCGGGCTCCCCGGCACTCGGCGCGGGCGTCCCGGTCGCCGACGGGATCACCCGCGACTACTTCGGAAACCCGATCCCGACCCCGCCGAACGTGGGCGCGGACCAGGACCGTTAGCCCTTCGGCCCCTTGCTTCCGGCCCCTGCCTCGCAGCACACCACCCATACCGCCCGGCCGCCCGTGTTCGCTTCCCTCCCGGCGGCCGGGCTCCGTGCGCCCTGGGCCAGGTGTTCCCGTTCGGGTGAGCGAAGGACGACCCCTCCTCCCGGTGGCAAACCCCGCGCACTCGAGAGGCGGCTCCACGCCTTGTGTGTCCTGCCTGCGCGGCAGTGACGCGGCCCCGGGCAGGGGCAGCAGCCCGCCGAGGGACTTCTGGATCCGGTGGGCGCGGAGTGGCATGCCCGGCCCGCTCGGCCGGCGCCCTGCCGTTCTTGCGGCCCAGGTCTGCCAGAAGTCCCTCGACGACATCAGCGCACGGCGCCCGCGGCTCCGGCCGGGCGAAGAGAGCGGAGCGCCTCCCCGGCCGACCGCCCACAGCGATCATCGGCCTTCATCGCTCACCAGATCGCCGCCCAGCACGCTGGATGACTGTCTTGTGCCCTACTGGGGGCAGTAGACCTCGTCCTTGAAGAAGTAGCAGCCCGGAATGTTCTTGACTGCCTTCGGCCCGTTCACGTCCGTGGCCTTCCGCTTCTTGCCCCACTCCCCCTTGTCCCCCTTGTCGCGGGCCACCTCTGCGTCGTCGTCCTTTTCACGACGCTTGTCGCGGGCCTCCTCCTCGTCCTCCTCATCGCGACGCTTGTCGCGGGCCTCCTCCTCTTCCTCCTCATCGCGACGCTGCTCGCGAGCCTCCTCCTCTTCCTCCTCATCGCGACGCTGCTCGCGGGCCTCCTCCTCTTCCTCCTCATCGCGACGCTGCTCGCGAGCCTCCTCCTCTTCCTCCTCTTCACGACGCTTGTCGCGAGCCTCCTCCTCTTCCTCCTCATCGCGACGCTTGTCGCGAGCCTCCTCCTCGTCGTCCTCATCGCGACGCTTGTCGCGAGCGTCCTCGTCGTCGTCGTAGCTGCTGGATGCGACGTGCGTCCGGTGCTCAGCCGCGGATATCGCATTCGGGGCGGCTATCGCATTCGCGACGGGTGCAGTAAGGGCGAGGAGCCCCGCGACGGTGGCGGAGGCGAACAGGGTGCGAGCAGCACGCATGAGACGTCTTCCTTTCGACGCAACTGCGCTGGCTGACACGTCGTCGGCTCTTCGGATCGCAGTGGCGACGTGATCACCGTCCGTCGGATCGCGACTCCGCACCACTGCGGAGCCTGGCACCCGAGCGACATCCTGGGCTCTTCGAGTGACGGCGAAGGCCGGCCGGAGACACGGCCGGGGACGGGCAACCGCAGGAGCTGGGGGCACTGGTCTCGTCCACGAGTCGGGTGTCCGCCGGTCGCCACCGCAACAGCGCCAATGCGGCGTCACAGCCTTCTGATCTGCGAGCTTTTGCCCTACGGGTCGTGCTCGGCGGGGCACCGGCGGCCCCCTCGTACCGTGGATGTCCCACCGCCTGTGGGGCTGCGGCCTGGGTGGGCGGCGCCCGGCGTGCATACGCGAAACGGGTGTCATTGAGCCGGGGAGAGGGGCGACTGCCCGGTCGGGTGAGGTCACGTCCGCTTGGCCGTATGCCAAGCGGCTGCCGAGAGGTGCGCTGGTTGCTCTTCGGCGGCGTGAGCGCCGTTTCGCAAAGCCCGGTAGACGACATCGCGCCGGAAAGAGCTGGTGTCTGCCTTCGTTTCTGCCTCGTGGCCACTGAAGCGACACCCTGCTCCTGGAGCAAGGCGTCGACCCTTCGTGATCAAGGAACTCCTCGGCCACGCCCGACCGGGACTCGCGCCTCCCGTGACCGGTTCAACCGGAGAGGGGCAGCGTCAGCTCGTACGGCCCTTTCGCAGCCGACACCTCGAACCAGACCTTCTTGCCGATTCCGCACGCCCGGGGATGCGCTCCCCAGTTGTCGGCAAGCGTGGACACCAGGGCGAGACCGCGGCCCGACTCGTCGTCGGGTGCGGCCTTGCGCGGGCGCGGGAGCACATCGCTCGCGTCGGACACCTCGACGCGGAGGGCTTCGTCCCGCAGCTCGCATCGCGTCCAGACTTCACGCCCCGGCGGGACCCGGGCATGGCGGAAGGCGTTGGCGACGAGTTCGCTGAGGAGATCGAGGACTCGACCGTGCGCCACGTCGACCGCACCGGTATCGGCACCTCCTCCACCTGGGCCGCAGGGCCGAGCACCCGAACGGCCCCGGCACCAGCTGGGAGGCGATCACCGGTCTGCGCATCCAGCGCAACAAGGTCCACGACGTGGGCGGCGACGGCATGTCCAGACGGCAAAGGGCGCACTGGTCGAGCACACCTACGTGAACGGCTTCAACCGCACGCACGCGGTGGTGATCGCGTACGAGACGGGCGTGCTGGTACCGGCAGGCGGCACGTTCAGGGACACTCCGCGTCATCCCCAGGGCCCGCTCTGAGACGCAGCAGACGGCCTCGGTGGTCGAAGACCAAGCCGAGCTCCGGGCACGACCGACATCTCGAACCACACCGTCTTCCCGAACCCGCACGCCCGGGGATGCGCACCCCACGCGTCGGCAAGCGCGGCCACGAGCGCGAGACCGCGGCCCGACTCGTCGTCGGGTGCGGCCTCGCGCGGGAGCGGGAGCACATCGCTCGCGTCGGACACCTCGACGCGGAGGGTTCCGTCCCGCAGCTCACACCGTGTCCAGACTTCACGCCCCGGCGGGACCGGGGCGTGGCGGCAGGCGTTGGCGACCAGCTCGCTGACGAGCAGCACGGCCGTGTCGGTCGTGTCGTCCGGGAGCTTCCATTCCTTCGCCTGCTCGGCCAGGAACGCGCGGGCGCGGCCCGCGCTGCGGGGGTGGCGGGGCAGCCGCCACACGATGTGCTGATTCATGGCGCATACGCTGCTGGCGCGGCTATAGCCTCATGAAGTAACGACGTGGGTACGCAGGGTGGTTGTACCCAGTACGTCCCGGGGAGGCGGGCCCGTGAGCGAGGCGTGGCGCTACTGCGGCAACCAGATCAAGCTGTGGCGGACGGAGGCCGGGATCACCCGGGAGCAGCTCGGCAAGGAAGCGAACTACGAGTACGAGTCCGTCAAGTCCATGGAGCAGGGACGCCGCAGACCCACGGCACGGCTGCTCCAGATCGCGGATCAGATGTGCGGGGCGCAGGGGAAGCTGGTGGCGGCACAGGAGTTTCTGAAGCCGGAGCCGTTTCCGGCGCGGTCGCAGGAGTACATGGCGATCGAGGCGGAGGCGATCGCGCTGCACTGGTACGAGCCGCTGCTGATTCCGGGGTTGCTCCAGACCGAGGAGTACGCGCGCGCTCTCATCGGCGAGAGCTGTCCACCGCTGGACGACGAGACGGTGGAGGAGCGGGTGAGCGCGCGCATGCAGCGACAGGACGCGCTCACGCGCAAGCCCAGCACCATGTTCAACTTTGTGGTGCACGAGGTGTCGCTACGGACGAACGTGGGTGGCCCCAAGGCTATGAAGGTCCAGCTGCAACGCATGCTGGAACTCGGCAAGCTGCGTAACGTGTCGATCCAGGTGCTGCCCCTGGGGAGATGCAACGGCCTGGCTCTCAACGGCTCAATGATCCTGGTCGAGACCGGCGATCACGAGCGGTACGCCTACGTCGAGGCACCGGAGACGAGCGCCCTCCACTCGGTCCCCGACCGAGTAAGTGCACTGACGCAGGCTCATGGCATGATCCGCATGCAGGCCCTCAGCGTCGAGGATTCGGCGGACTTCATCAAGCAAGTGGCGGAGGAGCTATGAGCGACCGACTCACGTGGTTCAAGTCCACCTACAGCGACAGCGAGGGCGGCGCCTGCATCGAAGTTGCCCTCGAATGGCGCAAGTCCACGTACAGCGACAGCCAGGGCGGCGCCTGCATCGAAGTCGCGACCTCCCCCCACACCGTCCACGTCCGCGACTCCAAGCTCGGCGACGGAGCCACCAGCCCCCGCTTCGCCGTCGCCGACCCCGCCTGGACCGCCTTCGTGGCCGAGATCCGGGATTCGGGAGCCGAGCGCCTTATGTAAGGAATGGGTGGTGGGTCCAACCCACCCACCCTCCCAAGTGGCTCCCGCACCACGGGAGATGACTTTTCGTGACCGGCTTGCCACGGGCTGTCGCGACCCTCTAGCGTTCGCAACAACAAACGACCCCGACCGGGTGCTGGAACACCCGCCGGGGTCTGACCTTCAAGATCGAAGAGGCCGATCTCGTGGCTGCTGAAAACAATAGCCCTGCCCTGCCCACGCCCGCACACCCCATGGCCAAGCCGGGCTACGGCAAGCGCACCGTCCCCGGCCAAACGCCCCGCGGCAAGGGCGACTTCGACCATCTCCCCGCCCGCGAGGCGGAGGTCGCCGCGTACATCGACCGGCTCCCCGAGGGCGCCGCGATCGACATCAAGACACTCGCCCGCGAGCTGCCGCGCTACGGTCAGCAGGCCGTGACCAAGGCGCTCAACGCGCTGGCGGCGGCCGGGCATCTGCGGCGCGTGCGCGAGCCGCTCGGGGAGGGGCTGTCGCAGTGGGTGTTCCGTACGTACTTCACCCGCACCGCCCGCG
Source organism: Streptomyces sp. NPDC001970 (assembly GCF_053594115.1). Taxonomy (NCBI): domain Bacteria; kingdom Bacillati; phylum Actinomycetota; class Actinomycetes; order Kitasatosporales; family Streptomycetaceae; genus Streptomyces; species Streptomyces sp. NPDC001970. The sequence goes on from NZ_JBSFDW010000001.1 coordinate 43,825, forward strand.
ACAGTGCCTGGTGGGCGCGGTTCGTGCGCGGTGACGTACCACCCGAAGAGGCGACCCCCGAACCGCCCTCGCAGGCGTACGACACGCTCGCCCGCGTCGGCCGCACCGACCCCCGTATGACGCTGTCCGCCGCCGAGTGCGGCGCGCTCGAAGCGCTCGCCGCACAGTGGTTCGCACATGGAGCAACCCCGGACCAGGTGGTCCACGCCCTCACCTCCGGCCTGCCGGAGCAGGTCCACTCCCCCGGCGCCTTCGCCCGCCGTCGACTGATCGACAAGATGCCGCCGCCCGCTCCCGTACGACCGCAGCGCCGCACGCTCGTCGAGTGCACGGAGTGCGGCGTGCCTGGCACCCCGGAGAAGCTGCCCGACGGGGTGTGCGACGGCTGCCGGGTACCGATAGAGCCGGAGGAGGTGCGGCGCAGGGTGGCGGCGCTCAGGGGTGAGCTCTCGCAGTTCCGGTACCGGACCGGTACCGGGATTTCTCCCGTGCGGATCTGACCGAGCAGGCGCGCGATCAGCGCCCGCCGGGCACAATCGGCATCGACCACCTGTCACACCCGTCGCCGACTCAGGGGGAGTCATGACAGCCACCGGCACGGAGATTCCCGGACCTGCTGGCCTGCCGTTGCTCGGCTCGATGTTCGATCTCAAGCGGGACTCGCTAGGTACGTTTCTGAACGCGCAGCGCGCGCACGGTGACGTCGTCCGCTTCACGGCCGGCCCGCCCGGGCTGCGCGCGGAGCTGTACGCGGTGTTCTCCGCGGAGGGTGCGCAGCAGGTGCTGGCGACCGAGTCGGCCAACTTCCGCAAGGACAACGCCTTCTACCAGGAGGTCCGGGAGTCCTTCGGCAACGGCCTGCTGACCAGCCAGGACGAGGACTACCTCCGGCAGCGACGGCTCGTACAGCCGCTCTTCACCCGCCGCCGGGTCGACGGGTACGCCGCTGCTGTCACCGACGAGACCACCGCACTGCTCGCCAACTGGCGTACCGCGCCGGACGCCACGGTCGACGTCGTCGACGAGATGACCGGGCTGACGCTGCGCGCCGTGGCGCGCATCCTGTTCGGAACGGACGTCGAGGCGGCCGTTCCCGTCGTGGAGCGCTGCTTCCCGGTGATCGGGAACTACACGCTCCGGCGCGGATACTCGCCGGCCAATCCGCCCCGCCACTGGCCGACTCCGGCCAACCGCAGAGCCGCCGCCGCGACCGCCGAGATGTACGCGGTGTGCGACCGGATCATCGAGCGGCGGCGCGCCGAGGGCGACGCGGCCCAGGGCGACGACCTGCTGACCCTGCTCGCGCAGGCCGGGAGTGCCGAGGACGGCAGCCTCGACGCGTCCGAGATCCGTGACCAGGTACTGATCTTCCTGCTCGCCGGGCACGAGACGACGGCCACGTCGCTGGCGTTCGCCCTGCATCTGCTGGCCCGCCACCCCGAGCAGCAGGAACGGGCGAGGTCGGAGGCCGTGCACGTCCTTTCCGGGCGGGTCCCGGAGGCGTACGACCTCGACGCGCTCCCCTACCTCACGCGCGTGCTGAAGGAGGCCATGCGGCTGTATCCCGCGGGCCCGGTCATCGGCCGCCGGGCCGTCGCCGCCGCCGAGATCGAAGGCCACACGATCCCGGCCGGGGCGGATGTCATCGTGGCGCCATGGGTGACGCACCGTCATCCGCGGTACTGGGACGCCCCGGAACGCTTCGACCCCGACCGCTTCACCCCCGACCGGGAGAAGGAGCGCCCCCGGTATGCGTGGTTCCCCTTCGGCGGCGGGCCGCGGGCGTGCATCGGCCAGCACTTCTCGATGCTGGAGTCCGTGCTCGCGCTCTCGATGATCCTGCGGGCGTACGAACTCCGGGCGGTGGACGTGGACGTCCCCGTCGACACGGGCATCACGCTGCGGGCCGCGGGGCCGGCACGCTGCAGGCTGCGGCCGCTCAGCGAGTGAGCGGGGTAGGGCGCCTGCGGCAGGCCCTCTCCCCGCCCCTTCCCGAACTGTGGGCAAGCCAGACCGTTCACTGAGTTTCAGCGAATCTCAGTGGTTCACCCGTTGCCGGGCGAAGGTCCCCGTCTCATTCGATCCCGGGAGGATCAATGCGGGGTGGACGCTTCACGGCCACCTGCCCCGCGGGGCGGGGTCTTACGGTCGGCTCCACGTCCGTTTTCTGTCTCCGGGCCACTCCCGGCGACGTGCCGCTTCACCAGAGCGGCGAGGTTGAGTACTGCGTTCTCGTCCCGGTCGATGACGAGTCCGCAGTGTTCGCAAACGTACGTCCGTACGCGGAGAGGCAGTTTAAAAACCCAGCCGCTCTGGGTTGCCCCACGCCCGCGGGGCGTAGGGGCCGGGTCCGGGGCGGAGCCCCGGCGGGGGCTGGGCGGAGCCCCCCACACGGCGGAGCCGCAAATCGACGCAGCGGGAAGGGTCGGTGCGGGGAGAAAGATCGCCGCAGGCGCCTAGGCACAGAGCCGCCCAGCAGGACCTAGTTCACGCCACGCGGGCGGAACTGGATGCTGATCCGCGCCCCGACCGCCCGCGCGGTCTTCGGCACGGCGTGCTCCCACGTGCGCTGGCAGGAGCCGCCCATCACGACCAGGTCGCCATGCCCGAGAGCCTTGCGGACCGGCGCCCCGCCGCCGCGTCGCGGCCGTAGCACCAGGTCGCGCGGGGAGCCCACGGAGAGGATCGCCACCATCGTGTCCTCGCGCGAGCCGCGCCCGATGGTGTCGCCGTGCCAGGCGACGCTGTCGTGGCCGTCCCGGTAGTAGCACAGCCCGGCCGTCGTGAAGGGCTCGCCGAGCTCGGTGGCGTAGGCGGCGGAGAGCGCGTCCCGGGCCTCGGCGACGACGGGGTGCGGGAGGGGATCGCCCTCGCCGTAGTACGCGAGCAGGCGGGGAACGTCGACCTCGCGCTCGTACATCTGCCGCCGCTCCGCGCGCCAGGGGACGGTCTCGGCGAGCGTCGCGAACAGGGCGTCGGCCCCGGTGAGCCAGCCGGGCAGTACGTCGAGCCAGGCGCCGTCGCCGAGCACGGTACGGCGGACGTCCTCCAGCGGACCGAGGCGGATCTCGTCGGTCTGGTCGAAGAGCGAACCCTGCAGATGCACCGCTGCCATGTCACCAGCGTAACCAATTAACCGAACACATGAGCTATTCACTCGCCGGGCCGCTGCCGCCCTCCTCACCGAACCGTGTACGCCGACGTGGCCCAAAACACGAAGCACGTCGCCCCGGGCCCCCGTAAGCTCACGTCATGCAGGTGATCCAGTCGACCAAGCTCGCCAACGTCTGTTACGAGATCCGGGGACCGGTGCTCGAGGAGGCGATGCGCCTGGAGACTGCAGGTCACCGCATCCTCAAGCTGAACACCGGGAACCCCGCCGCCTTCGGGTTCGAGTGCCCCCCGGCGATCCTCGAGGACATACTGCGGAACGTCGCGGACGCGCACGGGTACGGCGACGCGAAGGGCCTGCTCAGCGCGCGACGCGCGATCATGAGCCATTACGAGACCAAGAGCATCCCGCTGTCGGTCGAGGACATCTACCTCGGCAACGGCGTCTCCGAGCTCATCCAGATGTCGATGCAGGCGCTGCTCGACGACGGCGACGAGGTGCTCGTACCGGCGCCGGACTATCCGCTGTGGACGGCGTCGGTGGCGCTGGCCGGCGGCACGGCCGTGCACTACCGGTGCGACGAGCAGGCCGACTGGATGCCGGACCTCGCGGACATCGAGCGGAAGATCACCGATCGGACGAAGGCGATCGTGATCATCAACCCGAACAATCCGACGGGCGCGGTGTACGACGACGAGATGCTGCGCGGCCTGACGGAGATCGCGCGCCGCCACCAGCTGGTCGTCTGCTCCGACGAGATCTACGACAAGATCCTCTACGACGGGGCCACGCACACCCCGACCGCCTCGATCGCCCCCGACCTGCTGGTGCTCACCTTCAACGGGATGTCCAAGAACTACCGGGTGGCGGGCTACCGCAGCGGCTGGCTCGCAGTCTGCGGCCCGAAGGCCCACGCGGCCTCGTACATCGAGGGCCTGACGATCCTGGCGAACATGCGCCTGTGCGCGAACATGCCGGCGCAGCACGCGGTCGCCGCGGCCCTCCAGGGCCGGCAGTCGATCGAGGACCTGGTGCTGCCGGGCGGGCGGCTGCTGGAGCAGCGCGACGTGGCGTACGACCTGCTGACGCAGATCCCCGGCGTGACGTGTGTGAAGCCGAAGGGGGCGCTGTATCTCTTCCCGCGCCTCGACCCGGACGTCTACAAGATCAAGGACGACCGGCAGATGGTGCTGGACCTGCTGCGGGCCGAGAAGATCATGGTCGTGCACGGGACCGGCTTCAACTGGCACGAGCCCGATCACTTCCGGATCGTCACACTGCCGAACGCGAAGGACCTGGCGGACGCGGTGACGCGGATCGGGAACTTCCTGGACGGGTACAGCCAGCCGTAGCCACTGCGACGCCCCCTCGACCCGGCGCGGACCGCCTTTTCCCGAGCACGCACAACTTTAGACTCAATCCAAGGTAGGATGGTCTCCTGACAGTGCGAGGGAGGCCATCCACCATGTACGAACCGATCCGCTCGAAGTCCGTCCACTCGGTGACCGACGCTGCCTCCGACTTCCCGCACCGCAGCCGCGAGGAGGAGCTGGACATCCAGCTCGCAGGCCACCTCGCCGCACTCCTCGCCGTCACCGACGAGCTCGGGCTCGGCGCCGAGGCCGACCGCATCGCCGAGCAGGTCGCCCGGCTCCGCGGCACCCCGCCTGCGCGACACGCCGGACTGACCGGCGCCGACCCCGTCGTCCTGCACCACCGCGCCCTCGCGCTCGCCGGGCGCGCTCTCGTCGTCGCGGCCTCACGCGCCGACACCGCCGCCGCGATCCTCTCCGCCGAGCGCATGGACGCGCACACCGCCGCCCTGCGCGACGCGCAGCTCGTCGGCGCCCCCTGACGGCCCCGGTCCGCGGGCCGCGGAGGTGGGCGGACCGGGTGCCACCAAGTGAGGCCCGCACCGAGGTCGGGTCAGGCGTTCACGAGTTCCTTCGCGCCCAGCTTGGTCCGCGCGAAATCGAGGTTCTTGGTCACGCGCTCGCGCTGGTCGTCCGGCAGCTTGCCGCCTTCGAGGAGACGCTCGCAGCAGCGCCTCGACTCCTCGTACTCCCCGACCCAGTAGGCAGCGACCGCGAGTTCGTCGAGTGCGCGCCATGCGTACCACTCGAACTCGACGAACAGGATGTCGCCCGGATAGGGAATCCGGGCAGCCTGCCGCGCGAACAGGTAGGCGAGCGGCCAGCGCGGGCCGTTGAGGCGGCAGTGGCGCGCGAGGTCACCGAGGGCTTCGGCACGTGTGGGGCGGCTTTCGTGTGCACGGAGATAACGGTCCAACACCTCGGCGGCCGGCCGGTCGAGGTCCGCCGCGAGCCGTGCGGCGTAGAGATGGGAACAGAAGACCTCCTCGGCCCAGCCGCCCATGGCCGCCCGCCTGTCGTAGGTGGCGAGTGACTTCTCGGGCTCTCCGGCGTCGCGCCAGCTCTGGGCGAGGTAGAAGACGTAGCGGGTGTTGTCGGGTTCCTTGATCAGGCCCTGCTCCAGGGTCGCGGCGTCGCGGAGGTACTTGTTCCGCAGGCCTTCGCCCCTCTGGCGTGCCCCGCCGCCGACGGAGAGGATGTTGGCACCCTTGAGCGTCCCCAGGCTGTGCTTCCGCCCGCAGTCGATGTACTCGTGCAGAACGCCTACGTAGCGCCAGGGCAGCCGGGTCGAGACCAGAGCTGGGCGCCAGTGGATCATGGGCCCGTCGTGCAGCGCGACCCGGTAGGCGTCGTGGGTCAGCTTCGGCATGCGGAAGCCGGACCTGACCTCCATGAGGTCGTCGGCGTCGATGAAGAGCAGGTAGTCGGCGCTGTCCCGGGCGAGGTCGATCGCCTCGGTGCGGCTCCCGTCGTATCCCTTCCAGGGCCGCTCGTACAGCGTGCCGGGCAGATCGCCGTAGACGTCGCGGATGACGTCCTGGGTGCCGTCCGTGGAACCCGTGTCCACGATGACCCAGGTGTCGATCAGCGGACGCACGGACTCGAGACAGCGCCGGATCACCGGGGCCTCGTCCTTGACGATCATGTTCAGGCAGACCGTTGGTTTCACGGGGTCCATCCAACTCTCGGGCGCAAAGGCGCACATGACCGATGCGCGAAGGTATCTGGCAGTGAGCGGCCGGACACTCAGCCGAACAGGGGCGGATCAGCCGTCACTTCTTGCGGTTGAGCAGGACGAATCCCTGCTGTTCGGCCACGAGCCGATACCCCTGCTTAAGGGCACGTTCCAGCGAGATCCGCTCCTTGAAGTAGTTCTGGGGCCATCGCAGATGCGGCGGCACCCGGGTGTCCACCATGATCCACTCAGGGTTGGGCCGGCTGTCCGGCCAGCCGTAGAGGCTGACGCTCGTACGGTTGCTGAGCTGAGGCACGAGCTCGTTGTTCGCCTGGACCGTGGCACCGTCGGGAATGCGGTCCATCAGACGGTGGGCGACGGCGACGCGCGGATCGGTCCGCCAGGTGGCCGGCTGGGTCAGCTGCCACAGCGGGAACTGCGGAAGGATCAGGGCGGTCATCGCAGCAGAACCCGCGAGGTAGCGGCGCAGGCTGCGGGCGTTCGAACGCCGTCGGACCAGGGCGTCGACGAATGCCGCGAAGACGATCGGCATCAGCACCAGCGAATGGTGGAGGCTCGTCCCCCAGTGGGTGTAGAGCTCCGACGCGAAGCGCCACAGCACCGTCGGCAGCGCGATCCACAGCAGCGGGGACCGCAGGGCCAGGAACAGGGTCGGGGCCAGCAGGAACAGCAGCGTGCTGACCTTCGGCTCGGGAGTGATGAGACCGATCGTGCTCTTGTACAGCAGAGCGCCCAGACCTGCCTCGCCGCCCTCCGGGCCCGTCAGCCAGAAGAGATAGCCGTAGGTCCCCTTCGGGTTGAAGGCCGGCAGGATCACCAGCATCGCCAGCAGCGTCCCGGCCACGCCGGCCGCCGCGGTGATGATCCCGAGCCTGCGCTCGCCCCGCCAGGCGATGACCAGACCGATCGCGGCCACGGTGAGCCCGAGGTCCTCCTTCACCAGCACCAGCGGCAGCGCCCAATACACCGCGGCGCGCGACCGGCCGGTCCCCAACGCGACCAGTGAGCATGCGAGCAGGGGGACGGCGAACGCCACTTCGTGGAAGTCCGAGCCGACGGCACTCGCGATGCCCCATGAGAGGCCGTAGCAGACGCCGATGACCGCGGCGGCCGCGGAACCCAGCGCCCGGCGGGCCCAGAGCGTCAGCGGCACCACGCTCCCGGCGATCAGCGCGGCCTGCACCACGAGCAAGGTCTCCGGCGAGGACCACAGCTGGTACAGGGGTGCCACCAGAGCCAGAATCGGATGGAAGTGATCTCCCAGAACGGGAAAGTCGGGGCCTTTCACTTCGGAGACCGGCAAATGCCCGTCCGCGTAGGAGCGGACGACCTGCTCGAAGATCGCCAGGTCGAAGGCATGGGTGCGGAACTGGTGATGGAGCCGGACGGACAATGCCGCGTACGCGAGGAACAGCGCTCCCGCCAGGGCCCAGATCCACCACGGGACTGCGGAGAGAGATGCACGCGAAGGCTGCTCCGACTGCCGTTCCTTGAGGGCCGATTGCTGCGCTGGGAGTGAGCCGGTGGTGGCGGTGGGGGGTGCCTGCATGACCATGCCTTCCCGAAGCTGAGGCTGTCCGAGGCCCTCAAGATGCCAGCAGGCGCGGGGGCTTGACTCCGAGCCTGCCCCTGTGTGGTCGGAATCCTCCGAATGGCGGCACATTCCGCACGGACGCCGGTGGCATCAAGAGATCATCTGCCTATTCGCGCTGGTCGGCCTGGGTCGGAGCCATCCGATCCGGCCGACGCCGGGGCGGGCATGGCACGTTGCGGCGGTGAGCGGGAGGCAACCCGGGCACCGGCCGGGGCGGGGGGTCGGGGCGGCTCGGCCGCGTGTCCTACCAACGGGCTGCTCGCGCTGGGCCAATGTGTTGATCGTTCCGTGTGTCGCTCAAGGCCCCGGCCCGGGTGGGCGAACTATGCCAGGAGGAGGTCAGCAGGTCCTCCCGGAGCAATCACCACACTCGGTTCCAAGGAGCAATACATGAGTCCTGAGCACAGGACCCCTTCCGGCCTCGGCCCGCTTCCGCAGCGCGGCAAGCTGGTCGCCCGCGGCGCGATGGCGTCGCTGGCCCTCGTGATGCTGGGCTTCACCGTTCCTGCGGTGGCGGCCGGCCCCGCGGGCGCGCCCGGGGGCTCGGCAGGCACGTCAGCGGCCAACCCCTGCTACGAGGTCGAGGACGGCCCCGACGGTCACCGCCTCACCATGCTGAGCGACGACTGCGACGACGACGGCAAGGACAAGGACAAGGACAAGGACAAGAAGAAGGTCGGTCCGACCGGTCCGACCGGTCCGACCGGACCCAAGGGAGACACGGGAGACCGCGGACCCACCGGACCCACCGGACCGGCCGGTGTAGGCGCCACGGGTCCGACCGGACCCGCAGGACCCACCGGACCCGTAGGACCCACGGGCCCTGCCGGCGACGGCGTGTGCGTCGCCATCGACTCCTTCCGGACCAACGCCGAATTCCAGGTCAAGGCCGTGCTGGGCCCCGACGGGACCCCCTTCGGGGCTACCCAGGACTTCAACGTCGCGCCGCCGTACAACTGGGAGGAACTCACCCAGGCAGGCGCCTACCCGGACAACCCCTGTGACATCTCGGTCACGGAGCACAACAACGACGTCCTCTTCGAGGTGATCGGCACAGACGGATTCGTCGCCGAGCTCTTCTGCCGGATCGATCAGGGCGAGCCGTCGGTACTGGACTGCACCGACCCCGCGACACAACTCCCCACGGTATGGGTAGCGGCTAATCCGCAGCCGCCGTACGCGCCCCTCACTGCCCAGAACAGCGTGCTGACGCCGGACGTCAGCACGCGGGCCGTCGAGAAGGGGCTCTCGAAGAGCCACACGCGGTCCTGACCTCGTCGGGATCCCACTGATGTGTGCCGTGCCCTGACCGTTCGGGCACGGCGCACACCGCTGGCCGAGGGCGAGGAGGACGGTGCCCTGGCCGTGCAGCCGGACCAAGTACACCTACGTCTCCGCCGCCGGTGGGGCAACTCCGTCTTCACGAACGTCGCGCTGACCGACGACGGCGACGTCTGGTGGGAGGGCATGAGCGAGGAGCTGCCCGAGCACCTCATCGAGTGGAAGGGCAACGACTGCACACCGGAGTCCGCCCAGACAGAAGATGGATACAGCCCGGCGGCCCACCCCAACGCCCGCTTCACCGTCCCGGCCGGCCCGTGCCCGATCGCCGCGCCGGAGTGGGAGGACCGAAGGGCGTGCCGATCTCGGCGATCCTCTTCGGCGGCCGCCGCGCCTCCGCCGTCCCGCTGGTGACCGAGTCCTTCGACTGGCAGCACGGCGTCTTCCTCGGCGCGAACGTCGCCTCCGAGCAGACCGCCGCCGCCGAGGGCAAGGTCGGCGAACTGCGCCGCGACCCGTTCGCGATGCTGCCGTTCTGCGGCTACAACATGGGCGACTACATGGCCCACTGGATCAAGGTCGGCGAGCATGCCCAGGGCCTGGCGGGCCCAGAGGGTCGGGGGCACCACGCACACGGCGATCAGCGCTGCCTCGGGCTGTCCGAGGCCCTCAAGATGCCGGCAAGGCCCGGGGCTTGGCTCCGAGCCAACCCCTGTGTGGTCGGAATCCTCCGAATGGCGGCACATCCCGCCCGGACGCCAGTGGATTCAAGAGATCATCTGTCTTTTCGCGCCGATCGGCCTCCTCCTGCGACCGGCTCGGCCGCGTGTCATACCAACGGGCTGCTCGCGCTGGGCCAATGTGTTGATCGTTCCGTGTGTCGCGTAAGGCCCCGGTCCGGGCGGGCGAACTATGCCAGGGGGAGGTCAGCAGGTCCTCCCGGAGCAATCACCCCACTCGGTTCCAAGGAGCAATACATGAGTCCTGAGCACAGGACCCCTTCCGGCCTCGGCCCGCTTCCGCAGCGGGGCAAGCTGGTCGCCCGCAGCGCGTTGGCGTCGCTGGCCCTCGTGATGCTGGGCTTCACCGTTCCTGCGGTGGCGGCCGGCCCCGCGGGCGCGCCCGGGGGCTCGGCAGGCACGTCAGCGGCCAACTCGTGCTACGAGGCCGAGGACGGCCCCGACGGTCGCCGACTCACCATGCTGAGCGACGACTGCGACGACGACGACAAGGACAAGAAGAAGAAGGTCGGCCCGACCGGTCCGACCGGACCGACCGGACCCAAGGGAGACACGGGAGACACGGGAGCCACCGGCCCCACCGGACCGGCCGGCGAGGGCGCCACGGGTCCGACCGGACCCGCCGGACCCACGGGCCCTGCCGGCGAGGGCGCCACGGGTCCGACCGGACCCGCCGGACCGACCGGACCGCTAGGACCCACCGGACCGCTAGGACCGACCGGACCGCAAGGACCGACCGGACCCAGCGGGCCGTCGTGCATCGAGTGGGACGCTGTCACCTCGACCGGGTTGACGGTTGGGACCACCCCCATCATCGCCTCGTGGCAGTTTGAAGGCGTTCTCTTCGACGGGCAGGCGTGGGCCAAGCAATCGGAGCCGGGCGACCCCGACCTCGGCTCCAGCGAGGCGATCGACCAAACGGCCGTAACCGCCCCCCTCTGCACCCTCGCCGTGACCCATGAGGAGGTGCGCTTGGGCGATGACCTCGACCTCGGCCTCGCCAACATCATCGACAACGACGTCGTCTACATCAAGGCGCTGGACACGTCCGGTCGAGGCTACGTCGCGACGTGCGATCCAGGCGCGACTCCGGCGGATGACTTGGACTGCGGTCCCTTCGTCGGCGACGGGTTCCTCCCCCCGAACCCCTAGAGCCTGAAGACGGGGCAGGGTTTCCAGAGCGGTTGCCCCGGCCGGAAACCTTGACGACCTGATGTGTGCCGTGCCCGGTTCCCAGCTGGGCACGGCACACATGCGTCTGCTCTGGTCCAGCTCTACCGCCCGGTGCCGTACGCGGTCCGGGCCCGCCCCGTACGCCGTTGTACGGTGCGGGCCCGGACCTCTGAGCGCTGCGCGTCAGCCGAGGCGGGCCACCAGTGCGCGGTACTCGTCCCAGAGCTCCTTCGGGGTGTGGTCACCGAAGGTGTTGAGGTGCTCGGGGATCAGCGCGGCCTCCTCGCGCCAGACGTCCGCGTCGACCTTGAGCAGGAAGTCCAGGTCCGTCTCGGCCAGTTCGAGGCCGTCCGTGTCGAGCGCATCGCGCGTCGGCAGGATGCCGATGGGGGTCTCGACGCCCTCGGCCTTGCCCTCCAGGCGCTCGACGATCCACTTCAGGACACGGCCGTTCTCGCCGAAGCCCGGCCAGACGAACTTGCCCGCGTCGTTCTTGCGGAACCAGTTCACGTAGTAGATCTTCGGCAGCTTGGACGCGTCCGCGTTCTTGCCGACCTTGATCCAGTGGGCCATGTAGTCGCCCATGTTGTAGCCGCAGAACGGCAGCATCGCGAACGGGTCGCGGCGCAGCTCGCCGACCTTGCCCTCGGCGGCGGCGGTCTTCTCGGAGGCGACGTTCGCGCCGAGGAAGACGCCGTGCTGCCAGTCGAAGGACTCGGTCACCAGGGGTACGGCGGAAGCGCGGCGGCCGCCGAAGAGGATCGCCGAGATCGGCACACCCTTCGGGTCCTCCCACTCCGGCGCGGCGATCGGGCACTGCGCGGCCGGGACGGTGAAGCGGGCGTTCGGGTGGGCCGCCGGGGTGCCGGACTCCGGGGTCCAGTCGTTGCCCTTCCAGTCGGTCAGGTGGGCGGGAGTCTCCTCCGTCATGCCCTCCCACCAGATGTCGTTGTCGTCGGTGAGCGCGACGTTGGTGAAGACCGCGTTGCCCCACAGGGTCTTCATGGCGTTGGCGTTGGTGTGCTCACCGGTGCCGGGCGCGACGCCGAAGAAGCCCGCCTCGGGGTTGATCGCGTACAGCCGGCCGTCCTCGCCGAAGCGCATCCAGGCGATGTCGTCCCCGATGGTCTCCACGGTCCAGCCGGAGATCGTGGGCTCCAGCATGGCGAGGTTGGTCTTGCCGCAGGCGGACGGGAACGCGGCGGCGACGTACTTGGCCTCGCCCTGCGGCGGGGTCAGCTTGAGGATGAGCATGTGCTCGGCGAGCCAGCCCTCGTCGCGGGCCATGACGGAGGCGATGCGCAGGGCGTAGCACTTCTTGCCGAGGAGCGCGTTGCCGCCGTAGCCGGAGCCGTACGACCAGATCTCACGGGTCTCCGGGAAGTGCGAGATGTACTTCGTGCTGTTGCACGGCCACGGCACGTCCTCCTGGCCGGGCTCCAGCGGCGCGCCCAGGGTGTGGACGGCCTTCACGAAGAAGCCGTCGGAGCCGAGCTCGTCGAGGACGGGCTGTCCCATGCGGGTCATCGTCCGCATGGAGACCGCGACATAGGCGGAGTCGGTGATCTCGACGCCTATCGCGGAGAGCTCCGAGCCCAGCGGGCCCATGCAGAACGGGACGACGTACATCGTCCGGCCGCGCATCGAGCCGCGGAAGATTCCCCCAGAGCCTTCGGCCTGGGAGGTGCCCCCACTCTCGCCGGCGAAGATGGCCTTCATCTCGGCCGGGGCCTTCCAGTGGTTCGTCGGGCCCGCGTCCTCCTCCTTCTCGGAGCAGATGAAGGTCCGGTCCTCGACCCGGGCGACATCGGTCGGGTCGGATGCGGCGTAGTACGAGTTCGGGCGCTTGATCGGGTCCAGCTTCTTGAACGTGCCCTTGGAGACGAGCTCCTCGCACAGGCGCTCGTACTCGGCCTCGGAACCGTCGCACCAGACCACCCTGTCCGGCTGCGTGAGAGCTGCGATCTCGTCGACCCAGGAGACGAGTTCCTGGTGATTGGTGGGGACGGTGCTGGGAGCCGCGATGTCGCGCGCCACGATCGCTCCTAAATGAGGGGTTTGAAGGTTGTTTGCCCCGTGGGGGCCGCGACCCGGACGCTTCGTAGCCGCTCATCCGGTGCCGACCGCACTCATCTGATCATCCGTGCAGTGCGCCCATATGTCCAGAGGACCTCTCACGTGAGCATCGCCACTCAGGCTCAGAACTTACGGGCCCGTAGGTAGCATGCCGCCATGACAGCTGCTTCGCCCGATGAGGCCGAGACTGAAGATCGACTGCCGGTGAAGCCGAGGCTGCGGGGGTGGCTGCACGCAGGGATGTTTCCCGCCGTGCTTGTCGCGGGAATCGTCCTGACGGCACTCGCGGACTCGACGCGCGGCCGGATCGCGTGCGGGATCTACATACTGACCGCATGCCTGCTCTTCGGCGTGAGCGCGCTCTACCACCGGGGTGACTGGGGGCCGCGCGCGACGGCCGTGCTGCGCCGGCTCGACCACGCGAACATCTTCCTGATCATCGCGGGCACCTACACCCCGCTGACCCTGCTGCTGCTCCCCGACTCCACCGGGCGGGTGCTGCTGTGGGCGGTCTGGGCGGCCGCGGCGGCGGGGATCGCTTTCCGGGTGTTCTGGGTCGGCGCCCCGCGCTGGCTCTACACGCCGTGCTACATCGCGATGGGCTGGGCCGCCGTCTTCTTCCTGCCCGACTTCATGCGCACGGGCGGCATCGCGGTCCTCGTGCTCGTGATCGTCGGCGGGCTGCTCTACAGCGCGGGCGGAGTGGTCTACGGGATCAAGCGCCCGAACCCGTCACCGCGCTGGTTCGGCTTCCATGAGGTCTTCCACACCTTGACGCTGGCGGCGTTCGTCGTGCACTACGTCGGCATCTCGCTGGTGGCCTACCAGCACACCTGACCTCGCACGGGGACACGCCTCCCCGGACGCTCACGAACGGCCCGCGGCCCTCGCCGCGGGCCGTTCGGCGTTCCGCGGCCCCGCACTCACCAACCTATTGACGCTCGCAATCTTTTGACAGTTAATTCTACTTGACACTTACTCTTACGAAGGTGGCCGCATGGCTGCGGCACAGAACCCTCTGGCCGCGGCGCTGGTCACCAGGCTGTTGCCGGGCCGCGCACCGGTGGCCCCGGAGGCGGATCCGGCCGGCACGCGCGTGCCGTGACCGGCGGGGCGGGGGCGGCGTGCGGGGTGCGCCTGCGGCGGGGCGGGGGCGCCTACGGCGGGCCGTCTCCCCGCCCCTCCCCCTACGCCCTACGGCGTGGGGGGACCCCACTTCCCGAGCTGTCGGCAAGCCCCCAGACCTCCGAAACGTGACCGGCACCGTCCGGTCGGCCCGCGTGTCCGTCCTCAGACGCCGGACGGGCTCCTTCAGGGCCGGAGTGATGGACGAGAATGAGCCGCATGGCCGCCGAACTCCGCTCCGACGCAGAGCCCCGCCTGGGCCTGCGCGAGCGCAAGAAGCTCAAGACCCGCATCGCGATCCGCAAGGCCACCTACCGGCTGATCGCCGAGCAAGGCTACGAGGCGACCACCATCGAGCAGATCGCCGCGGCGGCCGAGGTCTCCCCCTCCACCGTCTTCCGCTACTTCCCCACGAAGGAAGACATCGTCCTCACCGACGAGTACGACCCGATCATGGAACAGGTGCTGCGGGCCCGGCCCGCCGACGAGCCGCCGCTGGAATCGCTGCGGATCATCCTCACGGGCGCCGTCGCGGAGATCCTCGAGAACGAACCCGAGGAGATGCGCCAGCGGACGAGGCTCATGGTCGAAGTCCCCGCCCTCCGTGCCCGGATGACCGAGACCATGGCCGCGACCTCGCAGCTGCTGGCCCGCCCGATCGCCGACCGCGTCGGGCGCGACCCCGACGATCTGGAGGTCCGGGTGTTCACCGCGTCGGTGATGGGCGCGCTGCGCGAGGCGATGCTCTACTGGGCCGAGCGCGACCAGAAGGACGATCTGGTCGCGCTCGTCAACCGCACCCTGGACACGCTCCGGGGCGGGCTAGGGGGTGGCTTGCGGATCAGGCCGGATCAGCGAGCGGGGTCTGGTGCCGTGCATCGCAAGGCGGAGGAGGAAATCGACGCGGAGCGTCGGTGACCGACGACAACGCAGCGAGGTGCGGCACCAGGGCACGCGAGCCTGGCAAGATCCGCAAGCCACCCCCTGACCCTCTGAGCTACCTCCTCACGTCCCCCTTGCCGCAGGTCCGGCCGTCCCGGTCCGGGTCGAGCCGCAGCGGATCGTCCTTGCCGTTGACCTTCAGCCGGCCGTACCCGTGGGCGGCCAGCCAGTCGCAGCGGGACTTCGTCGTCGCCTTCACCGGCTCGGGGAAGGTGAGCGGGACGCACACGTTCGCCGAGCCGTAGTGCCGGTCGCAGCCCGCGATCCGAGGGCTGACCGGGGCGGAAGACCGCTTCTTTCCGTTCTTCTTCGGGGACTTGGCGAGGTCGCCCGCGAAGTCGTGGACGTGCGCAGAGGGCGCCTCGCCGGCCGACCTCAGCGCCGCGGGCGCGGCCCCCAGGTGCACCCATTCCGCGACCGTCGGAATGCCGTTGGCGTCCACGCCGAACAGCATGTACCAGCCGGGCGGCGCGAGATTCGGGTTGCCGGTGACGTTCAGGTCGATCGTGCGGTCGTCCACCACGCTCATCGGCAGGTCCACGAACCGCTGGTTCGGGTCCGACGAGTGGGTGACGGCCGCCGGACGGATCAGCTCCGCCTTGGCGATCGGCCGGTCGACGGTGATCCGCTGCGCGTCGCCGTACTGCCACTCCCGGTCGATCACCGAAGTGATCCGCGGGCGCGGACCCTTGAGCAGATAGGGCGGGGTGTAGATCGACACGTTGTGGTTGTACGTGCCGTTGCCCGGATTGTCGCCGACGGCCATCACCCGGCCGTCGGGCAGCAGGAAGGCCGAGGAGTGGTACGTCCGCGGGATCGGGTCCGCCGCCAGGCCCTCCTCGTACGTGTCGGTCGTCGGGTCGAAGAAGGACGCCTCGTACACCGGGTCGGCCCGGTCGTGCAGTCCGCCGCCGGTCTCCAGGACCTTGCCGTCCGGCAGCAGCACGGCGGAGACGAACATCTTGCCCTCGTCACCGGTCTGCGGACGCTTGCCCTGGCCCTGGTCGACGAGGCCCTGCGGCAGCGGCGGGCCCGCCGTGTACTGCGGGTTCGGCTGCTTGAGGTCGATGATGTCGGTGAGGCGGTTGGCCGTCGGGTTGGTCTCGTTGTTGCCGCCGCCGATCGTCAGCACCCGCTGGTCCTGCGCCGGGGGCAGCAGCACGCTCGCGCTCTCGTCGCGCTGGTCCTTGTTCCTGAGGCC
The DNA here is from genome assembly GCF_053594115.1 of Streptomyces sp. NPDC001970. Classification (NCBI taxonomy): domain Bacteria; kingdom Bacillati; phylum Actinomycetota; class Actinomycetes; order Kitasatosporales; family Streptomycetaceae; genus Streptomyces; species Streptomyces sp. NPDC001970. Next base: position 60,138 of record NZ_JBSFDW010000001.1, read on the forward strand.
CGGGACGTCGGTGATCGTGTTGGCGTCGTAGTCGTAGATCGAGGCGCCCGTTCCCGCGGTGCCGTTGCCGAAGACATGGCTGCCGGAGTAGAAGAGCCGGCCGTCCTGCATGAGGATCATCGACGGGTACAGGCCCCAGTACGACCAGGTCTGGTTGACCTCGTTCATCGGCAGCCACTTGCTCTGCGCGGCCGAGAACTTCTCCGCCGTCACATTGCCCGTGGAGTCCTCCTTCAGACCGCCGAAGGATATGACGTCGCCGTTGCCGAGGATCGTCGCCGACGGGTACCAGTGGCCGTCGTGCATGTCGTTGGTGCGTGTGTACGTCTCCGTCACCGGGTCGAAGATGTACGAGTCCTTCAGGCCCTGGTAGCCGATCCTGCCGTCGGCCGACGGATACCCCTTGTTGCCGCTCATCACGAGCACGCGCCCGTCCGAGAGCTGCACATGCCCGGCGCAGAACATGTCCGCCGGGGTGGGGATGTTCTTGTACGTGCCGGCCACCGGGTCGTACACGGCGGAGGTGAACGTGCCTGCCTCGAACATCGACGGGTCGTTGCCGGAGCCCGCGATCAGCAGCACCTTGCCGTTGTGCAGCACCACCGAGTGCATGGAGCGCACCGGGTTCTGCGTGGGCATGACGTCCCACCTGCCCTTGACGCACTCCTCCGGCGTGCCGGTGCACACGGGGTCGGGCGCGGGCGGGGCGACCTCCTCCATCACGTAGTCGTCGGTGGTGACGCTGCCGGTGCCGAAGACGGAGACGCCCCAGGCGATCCGGTCGGTGCCCGGCGGGACGACGGGCGTACGGACCTCGGTGCGGGTGTAGTCCGCCTCCATCGGGAGGGTGCGCAGGTCGGTCCAGTACTGCCAGCCGGCGGTCGCGTCGTGCCGGAAGAGGGTGAGCGAGGTGTCCGGGGTCGTCGACTTGTACCAGAGGGACAGGTCGTACTGCCGCTCCGGAACGACGGAGGGCGCGCACGCGGCGGACTCGGTGACGAGGGCCTTGCGGTCGCCGTCGACGCGGCGGGTCAGCTCGACCTTCATCGCGGCGGAGCCGCTGTGGGCGTCGGTGGTCGTGGTGAACGTGAAGTCGTTGTCCCCCCAGCCGGACTTGGACCAGCAGGACGGCATGTCGCCGGTGCCGGTGGTCTCGAAGCCGGGGTTCTTGACGAGGTTGGGGCCCGCGGTCGCGGACTGCTGGGCGGAGAGCAGCAGCCCTCCGGTCATGACGGCGACGGCGAGCAGAGCGGTGCGTCTGCGCGTGGATGGCATCAACTGGTGCTCCTTGCTGTGCGACTCCTACGCCCCTCGCGGGGCAGATAGACCAGCGCCTCGGTCCCGGCGAAGCGCAGGACGAACGTGGTGAGCAGCGCGAGGGCGGTGGCGGGCACCACCGCCAGCTGGAGCTGCCCGACGAACAGGGCGATCAGCGGGAGGCGCAGCAGCAGATCGGCGTTGGCGAGCAGCGCGAACCGGCCCACCCGGTCCGCCCAGTGCCGGTGATGGCGCCGGTCGCGGAAGAGCAGCACCTCGATGAGGAGGAAGTTCCACAGCACACCCAGCTGGTTGGCGAGGATCTCGGAAGGCAGGTAGTGCAGCCCGCCGCCGACCAGCACGTGCAGCGCGAGAAGGTTGGGGACGAAGCCGGTGAGCCCGATCAGGCCGAAGGCGATCATCCGGGCGAGCGGCGACGCGGTACGCAGCTCGACCAGGTGCCGCAGGAAGCGCGCGCCTTCCTTCGCCGTCGACTTGGACTCGCCCGCGAAGCGGTCCTGGAAGACGAACGGCACCTCGGCGACCGCGGCCGGCCGGCAGCGTACCGCCAGCTCCAGCAGGATCTTGTAGCCCAGCGGCTTCAGCGCGTCCGCGGTCACCGCCGCACGGCGGATCGCGAAGAAGCCGCTCATCGGGTCGCTGATACCGCGCAGCGCGCGCGGGAAGAGCCCCTTGGCCAGCCAGGTCGCGCCGCGTGAGACGGCGACCCGGTAGCCGCCCGCGAGCCCGGCGCGGCTGCCGCCGGGCAGATAGCGGCTGGCGACGACGAGGTCGGCCGACTCCTTCTCGCCCGTGGCGACGAGGTCGGGCACGAGGGCAGGCGGATGCTGCAGATCGGCGTCCATCACCACGATCCAGTCGGACCCTGCGGCCCTCAGCCCCTCGACGACCGCCCCGCCGAGCCCGCCCTCGGGCACGTCGCGATGGATGACGGACACCGGGAACGGGCACTCGCGCGCGGCCTCGGCGATCACGGCCGGGGTGTCGTCGGTCGAGTCGTCGACGAAGACGACCTCGCAGGGCAGCCGCACGGGCACCGAATCGGCGAGCCTGCGCAGCAACTCGCGGACGTTCCCCGACTCGTTGAAGGTGGGGATGACGATGGTGACGGCACCGGGCTCCGCGACGTCGGCCGGCTCCCGCACCTCGGCGGCCCGCCGTCCTGCGTCGGTGCCCGCCGCATCGGTGCCCGCGGCCGGTCCGGGCGGCGCGTCCGTGGCCACGAGCACATGAGCCGCCCCGGCGTCGCCCACCCGAGCCACGTGCTCCGGGGCGAGCCGGTCACCGACCGTCTGCGCCGCGCCCGCGCCGTGGCGGCGCCCCGCCGTCGGGTCGGCCGCCATGCCGTGCGCGGCGGGCTGAGATCCGGCACCCGGCCCACCGGGCCGGTCCGTGGGTGGAACGGGCGCATCGAGGCGCCGGTCGGGCGACGGGAGGCCGGAGGGATCGTCCACGCCTTCGACTCCTGTGTGGTGGGTCGTCAATTCCCGTCAGCTCCCCCGATTTCGCGGATCTCGATCCGGTCCTCGCCCTCGCCGAAGGTGGCGACGGCCGTCGAATGCTCCAGCGCGGCCTTCACGTTGGGCAGGTCGCGCGCATCGCGCCGTACCGTCGGGGAGGCGACGACATAGTCGAGGTCGCGCCAGCCGCCGGGCATCGTCTTCGTGACCGCAGGGTCGAGGTCGGCCTTGTAGAACCAGATCGCGCCGAGCCCCGGCTCGTACCCCGCGTGCACGAGGTCGAGCCAGAGCGCGTCGTCGACGAGGACCCGGGTGCGGGCCGGGACCGCGACCTCCGTGGCGAGCCAGTGGGCCGCGGCGCGGTACGGGGCGTTGGCGTCGGCCGTCATGGCGGTGCGGTCGCCGTCGTACCAGCGCGGTACGACGTACACGGCGGCGCTCGCCGCGAGCAGCACCGCGGCCGTCCGCCGCGCGAGGGTCAGCGGGCGGCGCTCGTCCGGCCGCCGCCATCGGCGCAGCACCGCGTGCGCGACGCTCGCCGCGCCGCCCGCCAGCACCAGCGCCAGGAACGGCAGCGCCTGGATGACGTACATCGCGGGCAGATAGCCGGACGGCCGCATCGCGACCGCCGCCAGGATCGCGACGGCCAGCGCGGGGCCTGCGAGCGCCCGCGCGGTCACCGACCAGCGCAGGGTGACCAGGAGCAGCGCCGCGCCCGCGAGGCCGCCGAGCGGCAGGACGCGGTCGTAGTAGAGCCAGGACTGGAGCACGCCGTACGAGCCGGTGCCCTCGGTGAGGATGAATCCGGAGCCCGGGCGGCTCATCTGGTACGTGATGCCCTCCCACAGCGACACATGGCCGGCGCCCGGCAGCAACTCGCCCTTGAGCAGGGCGAACAGCGGATACGAGAAGCCGATCAGCGCACACGCCGTGACCGCGCCGGTGACCGCGAACTTTCGGGTGTCGCGGTGGCTGAAGCGCCACATCGTCACCATCAGCGCGGGCAGCACGACCAGCATGGTCTCCTTCGTCAGCACCCCGACCGCCGCCGCGAGCCCCGCGGCGAAGTGGTGCCACAGATGCCGGCTCGGCGAGGCGGCGAGGCAGAACGCCAGCAGCATCCACATCACGGCGAGGTTGTCGAGGAAGATCTCCCGCTGGAGGATGACGGACAGCGGTGAGAGGCCGAAGAGGACCATCGCGAGCCCCGCCGCCCAGCGCGGCAGCCACAGCCGCCGCGCCAGCACGTACAGCAGGACCGCACTGACCGCGCTGACCAGCAGCATCGCGCCGCGCATCGAGGCGACCGTCATCGCCTCGGGCGCGAGGAGCGAGGGTATCCACGTGAGCACTGCCAGCTGGATCCAGCCGAGCGGCGGATGGTCGTACCAGTACGTGTAGTGGGCGAGGCCTTCGCCCTGCTGGACCGCCCAGGCCTGGGCGAGATACGTGCCCTCGTCGTCGCTGAGGGTCGGGAAGTTCTGGATGTTCCAGCCCTGCACCAGCAGGATCGCCACCAACAGCGCCCCGCAGAGCAGCAGATCGGGCCGGGAGGAGCGGAATCGGACGACGGGCCGGACGGCCAGGTGTCGTGCGGGATCGGCGGAGCGGGCGGCCGCCACCGGTGGCGCCGCCGTCAGGGTGGAGGTCACGCGGGGACTTCCTCTCGGGAGTCGCGGGAGCCGCGGGAGCCGGAGTCGGAGCCGCCGGAGAGATGCGCGCCGACATGACTGGTCAGCTCCCACTCGTTACGGCCCCGCTGCTCCCGCCACACGGCCCGCACGGCCGCGCCCGCGAGGAGCACCTGGTAGAAGGGACCGCCGACGATGAGCTTGAGGTAGTGCGAGAAGCGGACCCTGAGCCCGTACTGCGTACCGAAGTCGTGGAGCCCGACGATCTCGAAGACGAAGGTCACCAGGGCGGTGATGAGCGGCAGGAAGGTGAGGAAGGCGATCCCGACAGGCACGTCGAGGAGGAACGCGACGGCCGCGTTGACCGGGATGATCAGGCCCGTGAAGGCCTGCATGAACGGGGTCATCAGCGTGTAGCGGGCGAGCATCCGCTGCCCGAGCGTCGGCAGTTGCTTCCAGTCCTTCTTCCGGTAGACCTGCAGGAAGCCCTGGTTCCAGCGGGTGCGCTGCTTGAGCAGCGACATCAGCGTGCCGGGGGTCTCCTCGCGGGTGACCATGTCCGCGTCGTACGCGACGACGACCTTCTTGCCCTTGCTGGACAGCCGCACGCCCAGATCGCAGTCCTCGGCGAGGCAGTTCTGGTCCCAGCCACCGGCCTCGCGCAGCACCTCGGTGCGGACGAACACGGTGTTGCCGCCGAGCGGGATGAAGCCCTTCGCGGCGTGCAGGTGGAGCCGGGAGCGGAACCAGAAGAAGTACTCGAGACAGTTGCGCAGCGCGTACCAGGACGAGTGGAAGTTGATGAGCTGGACGCCGCCCTGGACGACGTCGGCGCCGGTGGCGGTGAAGGCGTGGTCGACATGGGCGAGCAGCTCGGGATGGACCTGGTCCTCGGCGTCGAAGACCCCGACGACGTCGCCGCGGCAGTGCGGCAGGGCCGTGTTGAGCGCCTTCGGCTTGTTCTTGGTGTCGTGGGTGTCGACGACGACCCGCACCCGCTCCGGGTCCCGGGCCGCGGCCTTCGCGGCGACCTCGGTCGTCTCCGGGTCGTCGTGCCCGACGATGACGATGATCTCGAAGTCGCGGTGGCTGGACTCCAGCAGCCGGCTGATGGTGTGCTCCAGCACCAGCTGCTCGTGCCGGGCGGGCAGCAGCAGGGAGAACGACAATCCCTGCACGCCCGCCGGACTCTCGAAGCGTGTCGACGCCAGCGTCTCCGGCGTACGCCACGCATGCATCTGCCACCAGAGCGTGAACGCCGCCATCCAGAACAGCGCCATGGAAACGGCAGCGATGAACACGGACGTGAGCAATGTGTCCCCCTCAAGCAGGGGGGAACAGCGCGGCAGACCCCCTCGCCCGCCGCGCACTTCCCCCCTGACCCCCCTGCGCATGTCCCCCACGCGCAGCCGCTGTGTCAGCAGTGGAGAGAATAGGCAGAAACTGTGACGGCTGTGTGCCCGTTTTGATGAATGGCGCGTTTCGGTCAGGCCACCGGATTCCCGCGGAACCCCTTACGTACCAGGCGTCAACTCCCGCCTCAGAGACTCCACTTCGGTGACCGGCGCCGCGCAGACGAAGTGCCGGCAGACGTACGCCGCGGGCCGGCCCTGGACCAGCGGACGGTCCACGAGCAGCGGGAACTCCGCGCTCTCCGGCTCCCCCACGGCGATCACGGACCCGGGCGCGGCGCCGAGCAGCGCGGCCCTGTGCAGCTCCCGGGTACCCGGATCGGCCTGCGGCCCGACGACCGCGATCTCGCGCGGCCCGTCGAGTGCCGCCTCCGCGACCGCGAGCCCCCAGCCGATGAACCGGGGCGCCCGGGGGCCGAGGGCCTTCACGACACCCAACGCCCGCTCGGCGGCGGTGCGATGGGCCTCGGAGCCGGTGTGCGCGGCGTACGAGAGCAGGGCGCCGGCCGCGGCCGTCCAGCCGGAGGGTGCGGCATTGTCGGTGGGGTCCTGTGGCCGCCGGATGAGCTGCTCTGCGTCATGCGCAGTATCGAAGAGAGCGCCGCCGTCCGAGACGAACTGGTCCAGCACGATGTCCAGCAGGAATCCCGCGAACTCCAGCCACACGCCCTCGCCCGTCACACCCGCGAGCGCGAGGAAGCCCTCCGCGACGTCCCCGTAGTCCTCCAGCACCCCGGCGTTGACCCCGGCGTGCCCGTCCTTGGAGGTACGGGTCAGGCGCGCGCCCGCGTCCATGTGCAGCCGTACGAGCAGGTCGGCGGCCTCCGTCGCCCGCTCGACCAGATCGGGCCGGTCGAAGTACGCGCCGGTCTCCGCGAGCGCGGCGATCGCGAGGCCGTTCCACGCGGCGACGATCTTGTCGTCCCGCCCCGGCCGGGCCCGCTCCTCGCGGGCGGCGAGCAGCCGTGCCCGTACGGACTCCACCCGGTCGGCGTCCTCCACGCCCGCGTCCTGAGGGAGTTGGAGCACGGAGGCACCCTCCTCGAAGGTCCCCTCCTCGGTCACCCCGAACCAGCGGGCGGCGAACTCCGCGTCCTCCGCGCCGAGGACCTCGGTCAGCTGCGCGGGCGTCCACACGTAGTACGCGCCCTCCACATGCCTCCCCGTGCCTCCCTCAGAGCCTTCGGCCCGGGGGTGCCCCCATCCGTCGTCGACGGCGCTGTCCGCGTCCAGCGCGGACGCGAAGCCGCCCTCCGGCGTGCGCAGCTCCCGCACCATGAAGTCGGCGGTCTCCAGGGCGACCCTGCGGGCAAGATCGCTGCCGGTCACCCGCCACAGATGCGCGTACACCCGGCACAGCAGCGCGTTGTCGTACAGCATCTTCTCGAAGTGCGGCACGACCCACTCGCGGTCCACCGAGTACCGCGCGAACCCGCCCCCGAGCTGGTCGTAGATCCCGCCCCTGGCCATCGCCTCGCACGTGTCGGCGGCCATCTGCAGCGCCCCTTCGGCGCCGGTCCGCGCATGGTGCCGCAGCAGGAACTCCACAACCATCGACGGCGGGAATTTCGGCGCCCCGCCGAACCCGCCGTGCCTCGCGTCGTACTCCCTGGTCAGCGCCAGCAGCGCCTGCGCGAGCTCCTCCTCGCCGGGCTGTCCCTGCCCCCCGTACGCGAGCGACCGCCCCGCCAGATCCCTGACGATCTTCCCGGCCACCTCCGCGACCTCCTCGCGCCGCCCGCTCCAGGCCGCGAAGACGCCCTCCAGCACCTGACGGAAGGAGGGCATGCCGTGGCGGGGGGCCGGCGGGAAGTACGTACCGAAGTAGAACGGCTCCGCGTCCGGGGTCAGGAACACGGTCATGGGCCAGCCGCCCTGGCCGGTGGCGGCCTGCAGGGCCTCCATGTAGACGGCGTCGACGTCGGGGCGCTCCTCGCGGTCGACCTTGATGTTGACGAAGTACTCGTTCATGTACGAGGCGGTTTGTTCATCCTCGAAACTTTCATGAGCCATGACATGGCACCAGTGACAGCTCGAGTATCCGATGCTGAGCACCACGGGCACGCCGCGCTTGCGCGCCTCCTCGAAGGCTGCGGGGGACCAGGGCCACCAGTCGACCGGGTTGTCGGCGTGCTGAAGGAGGTAGGGGGAGGTCTCATGGGCCAGACGGTTCGCCATATGCCCATCCTGCCCCACCGTGGACCACGGCCGACGGATCACCCACGCGGGTGGTACGCGCACCCGGGTCACATCCGCTGCACTCACCGCTCCGGACCACCCCGGTGCGGGACGTGCATAGGAGGGCCGACCCGGGCCCTCGCGGACGAACAGGGTCAGCGGCCCAGGTCTTCGACCCGCGCGCCGGAGCGGGGAGCCGCGTCGTAGTACCGCTCGAGCCGGGCCGGCAGGTCGCGGCGATTACCAAGATCCACAGAGGTCACTTCGGGCATCCACGCAGCGGGTCGCCTGCCACCGCCACCGGAATTCGCCCAACCACCCCGTATGTCCGGCCACTTGATCGCCGCTCGATCGCCATGTGATCACCCGACTCCCTCGCGCCGACGCGCGACACGCAGGACACTTGACGCCGGAACCGGAGCTCTCGGAGGGGGACCACATGCGGGACAGCCATCGGGCGGAAGCCGAGCGGCTGTTGGTACGTGCCGTCGAGGAGGAGGTGCGCCGCTCCGGCGGACGTACCGACTCCGGGGCGTTGCTCGCGCGCGGCCGGTCGGCACTGGAGGCGATGGCGGGCACGGCGGGCGAGGAGTACACGACGTATCTGCGGGCGGTCGAGGAGGCCGAGGCCGGGCAGCTGTCGCTGGCGGAGAGGTTCAGCCGGCAGAACGTGTCGACTGCCGCGCTGGTGACGGCCGTTGCGTCGGTCGCGGCGATCGGGGCGGACGTCGCGCTGGGTACGGCGACGGGGACGGCGCTCGGGGCCGGGGCGGTCGTCGCCGTGGCCGGGGCCGCGGCGACCGTGCTCAAGGTGACCGCGTCGCACTGGCCCGCCGCGCACCGCAGGGCCGGGGCGCTGGGGCAGCCCGGCGGGCCCGAGCAGCTGAGGCTCCAGTGGCTGACGGCCCTGGAGGTGCGGGGCATCCGTCCGTTCCTGGACCAGCAGCGGATGCTGGCGGCTTCCACTACGCGGCCGGCGAAGAAGGCCGCGACGGGGCCGGTGCTGCGGGGCGCGGACCGGAGTCAGGCCGCGCGCAGGCGGAGTGTGCTGGAGCAGTCGTTCGGGCATCTGCCCGCGCCGGACGGGCCGTTCGCGGGCCGGCGTGAAGCCGTGACGCGGATCGCACAGTGGGTGCACGCGGCCCGGGCGTCGACGGAGACGAAGCCGACGGTGGTCGTCCTGCACGGCGAGCCGGGTTCGGGGCGGACGACGCTGGCGGTGCGGGCCGCGCACGAGCTCAAGGACCAGTTCCGGGGCGCGTGCGTCGTCGATCTGCGCGGCGGTTCGGCGGGCGAGCAGCCGCTGTCGACGCGGGATGCGCTGCTGCATCTGCTGAACCGGCTGGGCGCGCCGCGTGAGCAACTGCTGTTCCGGGAGCGGTCGTCGGCGGAGCAGCAGGTGCGGCGGCTGAGCGAGCTGTACCACCAGCATCTGACGGGGCTGCCGGTCACGGTGGTCCTGGACGACGCGAGCGACGCCGGTCAGGTCCGGACGCTGCTCCCGGAGCGTTCCGACTCGCTGGTGCTGGTCACCGCGCGCGGGCCGCTGGAGCTGCCCGAGGACATCCCCGCCTGGGTGCACCGGCTGCCGGTGGAGGCGCTGGACGCGGCGGGCGCAGAGGAGCTCCTGAACGCGGCGGCTGAGGAGCCGCTCGAGGGGCCGTACGACTCGCAGTCCACCGACACCGTGAGGGAGTTGTGCGGCGGGCTGCCGCTGGCGCTGCGGATCGCGGGCTCGTCGCTGGGGGCGCGTACCGCGCAGGAGCTGGCCGCGGACCTGGCAGACCTGTCGGCGGACGGTCCGCTGGGGCCGGTCGAGCGGACGCTGTGGCTGCGCTACACCGACCAGTCCGAGCAGGCGCGCCGGCTGCTGCGCAGGCTCGCCCTCGCCGGACGGGCGTCGCTGGGCGCTGCGGCGGCGGCCGCGCTGCTGGGCACCGACGAGACGGAGGGACAGCGGCTGTTGTCCGCGCTTGCCCGCGCCGGGCTGCTCGACCACGTACGGGGCGAGCGCTACCGCCTGCACGATGTGGTGCGCGCCTTCGCGCAGGCGCGGCTGCTGGACGAGGAGCAGCCTGGTGACCGCACGGCCGCGCAGGAGCGGCTGATCATCGGGTACGCGGAGCTCGCGGACTCGGTGATCCGGCTGGTCGACGGGAAGACGTCGACGCGCGCGGACACGTTCGTGAAAAGCACAGCCGGGGGCCACGGCTTCGCCTCGCTGGACGCGGCGCTGCGCTGGCTGGACGACGAGTCGAGCTTCATCACGGCGGCGCTGCGGCACGCCGAGGGTGTCGATCAGCAGGCGGTGCTGAATCTGCTGGGCGCGCTGTGCGACTACTGCCTGCTGCGCGGTGACCTCTACCGGCTGGGCGAGATCAACGAGCTGACGCAGGCCGTCGACCAGGGTCTGCTGGTCCGCTCGGTCCAGTGGCGTACGGGTATCGCGGCCCGCCAGCTGGGCGAGCTGGACAAGGCCCGCACGACGCTGTCGTCGGTGGTGGACCTGTACCGCGAGGCACAGCACGACGCGGGCGCCGCCCGTGCCCTGTGTTCGCTGGGCATCACCCTGCATCACCAGGGCAACCTCACCGAGGCCGCGGCGAAGCTGCGGGAGGCGATCGGGCTCCAGTCGTCGGACGCGCTGGCCGCCGACCGCGCGTGGACCCTGCACGCGCTGGCCGCGGTGGAGCGGGACCGGGCCAACATCGCCGAGGCCCTGACCCTCCTCACGGACGCGGTTCGGCTGCACCGTGAGAGCGAGTCGCTGCACGGCGAGGCCTGGACGCACTTCCAGTTCGGCCAGGTGTTTCTGCGCATGGGCGATGTGCCGCGCGCGGAGTCGGAGCTTCGTGACGCCCTCGATCTGTACGGTCGCACGCGCGACGACCGCGGCGAGGCGTGGGCGCTGACGCAGCTGGCCCGCGCCCGGCTGGTCGACGGCGACCCGTCCCCGGCCGTGGACCAGCTCCGTCACGCGCTGTCCCGGCACCGCGAGAGCGAGGACGCCCGCGGCGAGGCGTGGACGCTCTACTACCTGGGTCAGGCCCTGGAGGAGCGGGGCGACCGCGATCAGGCGATACGGGAGCTGGAGCGGGCCCGCACCATGTTCTCCCGGATGCGGGACGTCTACGGACTGGCCTGCGCACGCCACCACTCGGGCCGTGCCACCCGCGACCAGCGCGCCGCGCAGACCGGCAACCTGCGCAACTCCGGCTTCGCCCGCCAGCTCCTCGTCGACGCCCGGGCCGATTTCCACCGCATCGGCGTGGCGCACGGCGAGGCCTGGACGTGTCTGGAGCTCGGCGTCATCGACGCGGGCAACAACCGCCCGTCCCAGGCCCTCGCCCTGTGCGACGAGGCGGCCGCGCTCTTCGCCTCGTACCGCGACCGCCGCGGCGCCGACTGGGCCGGCTTCCTCCGCTGCACCCTGCTCCCCTACGCCTCCGCGGGGGGCATCGAGGTCGGCACGGTGGTCGCCCAGGAGGAGCTCGCCCGGCTCCGGGAGGACCGCCACCCGACGCGCGACGGCAAGCTGGAGGACTGCATGGAGGCCTTCGCCCTGGTGCTGGAGCGGGGCGTGCGGCTGGAGGACGGCTGGCAGGCGTGGTCGCTGGGGATGATCCCGAACCGGCACGCGCGGGAAGTGATGGGTGTGCCGGTGGAGTCGGCGCGGGGGTGAGGCCGCGGGTGGCCCGAGCGGCCTCGCCGATGGCCCGGCTCGTGCCCCTCGGGTGACCCTGTGCTGCCGGTGGGCCGGAGGATGCCCCCTGCGGGCCGCCGGCCGCGCGGGGGGTCACCCTCGGCGCCTCACTCCTTGGCCGAGGAGGCGGCCCTGCCGCCGACAGCGCCCTTGGCGGCGCCCTCCGGGGCCTCCTCGAAGTTCACGCGGCCCATGTGCCGGTTCATGGACTTCATCAGCATCCACACGCCCACGGCGAGCGCCGCGAAGACGACGAAGCCAAGGACACCCGGGGTCACCTTGTTCTCGTCGAGCTCCTTGGCGGCGAGCGGGACGAGGTGCGTCATGGCGAGGTTTGCGCTTGCACTCATGTCAGGCATTGTCGCGGATGCCCGCGAAGAGGTCGCTCTCGGGGAGGGAGGTATCGACGAGGGACTTGGCGAGCTCGTACTCCTCGGTCGGCCAGACCTCCTTCTGGAGCTCCATCGGCACGCGGAACCAGCCGCCGTCGGGGTCGATCTGCGTGGCGTGGGCGATCAGGGCCTTGTCGCGGATCTCGAAGAAGTCGGCGCACGGCACGTACGTGGTGAGGGTGCGCTCGGCGCGCTCGAACTCCTTCCAGCGCTCCAGCCACTCGCCGTACGGCGACTCGAGGCCGCGCGCGAGCAGCGCCTCGTGCAGGGCGACGGTACGCGGACGGTTGAAGCCCTGGTTGTAGTACAGCTTCCGGGGCTGCCAGACCGGCCCGTACTCCGACTCCGGGTACTGCTCGGGGTCCGCCGCGCCGTCGAAGGCCACCATCGTGATCTTGTGGGTCATGATGTGGTCCGGGTGCGGGTAGCCACCGTTCTCGTCGTACGTCGTGATGACGTGCGGGCGGAAGGAGCGGATCTTCCGCACCAGCTCGCCGGCGGCCTTGTCGACGTCCTCGAGGGCGAAGCAGCCGTCCGGCAGCGGGGGCAGCGGGTCGCCCTCCGGGAGGCCGGAGTCGACGAAGCCGAGCCACTCCTGCTCGACGCCCAGGATCTCGCGGGCCTCGTCCATCTCCTTGCGGCGCACCTCGTGGATGTTCTCCTCGATGTAGGCGTCGCCCTGGAGCTTCGGGTTGAGGATGGAGCCGCGCTCACCGCCCGTGCAGGTCACGACCAGCACGTCCACCCCCTCGGACACATACTTGGCCATCGTGGCCGCACCCTTGCTCGACTCGTCGTCGGGGTGCGCGTGAACGGCCATCAGTCGCAGCTGCTCAGTCAAGACTCGATCCTCATTGATTCGTCAGTGATTGGTCGCGCCGGATCGTGGGCCGTCCCGTCGGGGCATCGGTGTGGGGCGGCGGTCGGGTGCGGCAGGGCGGCTTCTATAGTGACGGATCCGGGGGGCCGAAAATTCCGGCATCCCCGAGTCTGGGAGGACGATCATGGGCGCCCTACGCGAAGGAGTTCCCGGGAGCCGCTACGGCCGCTCGGCGGACGAGCGTGCGGACCGTGGTCTCAAGATCGTGGGCGCCGTGCTGGGGGCCGGCCTGCTCGCGATGGTCGGCTGGTTCGGTTACGACTACGTCGACGGCCAGCGGATCAGCGCCGAGCTGATCAAGTGGGACGTGACCGCGGACGACCGGGTCCAGGTCCATCTCGAGGTCCGCAAGAACAAGGACGCCACGGGCTACTGCACCCTGCGCTCCCGCGCCCAGGACGGCAGCGAGGTCGGACGCAGGGACGTCCGGTTCGACACCGCCGGGAGCCGTATCGACCAGGTCGTCACGGTGCGTACGACGACACGTGCGACCAGCGCCGAGCTGGCGGGCTGTACCGCGGACAGCGGCCCGAAAGGCTGAGCCTCAGCCTGCGTCTCTTCGGGTCTGACCTGCATTGACGCATTCTTGAGCGCTTTTGGTCCTCCCTCTTTTCTCCACTCATTGTTAGGCTCGTGGTTTCGCCCACTCCTGGAGGCACATGCTTCTGGGTAGGGCGATGCTTTGTATTCCCAGTACCTACGAGGAGCACCTGTGACCCAGACCAGCGACAACGTCACCTGGCTCACCCAGGAGGCGTACAACCAGCTGAAGGCCGAGCTGGAGTACCTGTCTGGTCCCGCGCGCACGGAGATCTCTGCCAAGATCGCGGCAGCGCGTGAGGAGGGGGACCTGCGGGAGAACGGCGGGTACCACGCGGCCAAGGAGGAGCAGGGCAAGCAGGAGCTCCGTGTGCGCCAGCTGACCCAGCTCCTGGAGAACGCCAAGGTCGGCGAGGCCCCGGCGGCCGACGGCGTGGTGGCCCCCGGCATGGTCGTCACCGTCGCCTTCGACGGCGACGAGAGCGACACGGAGACCTTCCTGCTCGCCTCCCGCGAGTACGCGTCGAGCGACATCTCGACGTACTCGCCGCAGTCCCCGCTGGGCTCCGGCGTCAACGGCAAGAAGGTCGGCGACGACGCGGAGTACGAGCTGCCGAACGGCAGGATCGCCATGGTCAGGATCCTTGAGGCTAAGCCGTACCAGGGCTGAGCAGCTGCTCCCAGCAGGCCGTATGCACAAGGCCCCCGGCACCAGGTGGTGCCGGGGGCCTTCGGTCGTGCGGGCCGCGGGGCGGTGATCCCGGTACGGTTCAGCTCGCCGAGCGGTACTTGCGGACCGCCAGCGTGCGGAAGACCGCCAGGATCAGCACCGACCAGAGCACCGAGGCCAGGATCGGGTGCTGCATGGGCCAGGCGTCGGCGGCCTCGAAGCCGGGCGGCAGATTGCCGAACAGCTCACGGCAGGCCTGCACCGTGGCGCTGAACGGATTCCACTCGGCGATGGTCTGCAGGAACCCGGGCATGTTGTTGGCGTCCACGAAGGCGTTCGAGATGAACGTCAGCGGGAACAGCCAGATCAGTCCGCCGGAGGTGGCGGCCTCGGGGGTGCGGACCGAAAGACCGATCAGCGCGCCGATCCAGGAGAACGCGTAGCCGAGCAGGAGCAGCAGCAGGAAGCCGAGCAGCACCTTGCCGATGTTCTCGTGGACCCGCCAGCCGACGATCAGCGCGACGACCGCGAGCACGACGAGCGTGAGCGCCGTCTGCACCAGGTCGGCGAGCGTACGGCCGGTGAGGACCGCGCCGCGCGCCATGGGCAGCGACCGGAAGCGGTCGATGAGGCCCTTGTGCATGTCGTCGGCGATGCCCGCGCCGGCACCCGCCGTGGCGAAGGTGACGGTCTGGGCGAAGATGCCCGCCATCAGGAACTCGCGGTAGTCCTGGGTCGAGATGGACGAGCCGACCTGGATCGATCCGCCGAAGACGTAGGTGAACAGCACCACGAACATGATCGGCTGGATCATCCCGAAGATGATCATCTCCGGGATCCGCGTCATGCGGATGAGGTTGCGCTTGGCGACGACGAGCGAGTCGCTGACGGACTGCGCGATGCCGCCGCGCGGGACCGGGGCCGCGAGGGGCCGGTCCGCCGCTTCCTGGACGGTCGTCACTTCACGGGCTCCTTCCGGGCCTGCTTGCCCTTGCTCCTGCGGTCGGTGTCGGTGACCTCGCCGTTGCCCTCCGCCGCGTCCTCGGCGTGATGGCCGGTCAGCGAGATGAAGACGTCGTCGAGGGTGGGGCGGCGCAGACCGATGTCGTCGATCTCGACGCCGCGGGTGTCGAGATCCCGGATGACCTCGGCGAGCAGCTTGGCGCCGCCGGTGACCGGGACGGTCAGCTTGCGGGTGTGGTCCTCGACGGCGACCTCGCCCTTGCCGAAGCCTGCTAGCACCTCACGGGCCGGGGCGATCTCGTCGGGGCGGTGGACGACGACCTCGACGCGCTCGCCGCCGGTGCGGGCCTTGAGCTCGTCCGACGTACCGCGGGCGATGACCTTGCCGTGGTCGATGACGCAGATGTCGTCGGCGAGGTGGTCGGCCTCTTCGAGGTACTGGGTGGTGAGGAGCAGGGTCGTGCCGCCGCCGACGAGCTCCTTGATGACCTCCCACAGCGCCTGGCGGTTGCGCGGGTCCAGGCCGGTCGTCGGCTCGTCCATGAACATCACGGGCGGCGAGACGACCAGGGCCGCGGCGAGGTCGAGGCGGCGGCGCATGCCGCCGGAGTAGGTCTTGGCGGGGCGGTCGGCGGCGTCGGCGAGATTGAACCGTTCCAGCAGCTCGCCCGCCCTGGTCTTCGCCGCCTTCGCGCTCATCTGGTAGAGCCGGCCGACCATCTGGAGGTTCTCGCGGCCGGTGAGGTACTCGTCGACGGCGGCGAACTGGCCGGAAAGGCCTATCGACCGGCGGACTTCGTTGGGGTTCTTGAGGACATCGATGCCCGCGACGACCGCCGAGCCGCTGTCGGGCTGGAGGAGGGTCGTCAGGACGCGCACGGCGGTGGTCTTGCCGGCGCCGTTCGGGCCGAGCAGTCCGAGGACCGTGCCCTCGGGGACATCGAGATCAACGCCGTCCAGAGCCCTTACGTCGCCGAAGGTCTTCACCAGACCTTCGGCGTAGATGGCGCCTGGCATGTGGGTTCTCCCAGGGGAAGCTAGGGGGTTACTCCGGGTTCGCTTGCTCTTACGCGGTGCTTGCTTGTCGCTTTTCGCGCGCAAGCTTAGATTTGGCCGACATTCCGCGCAGGCAGTTTTATGGCCCGCGACACACAGTAACGCGATACATCGCGATACACAAGCCTCGGACCGTGCCGCCTCTCATGACCTCGGCGCAGGGGACGCTCCGCAGGTGGGGACGCCCCTCAGCGGATGACGCGATACCCCGCCCCGCGCAGCGCCTGCTCGACCTCCGTGCAGTGCTCGGGCCCCTTCGTCTCCAGATGGAGCTCGACCTCGACCTCCGTGAGCCCGAGGCGCGCATCGGTACGGACGTGGCCCACGTCCAGAACGTTCGCGTCCGTCTCGGAGAGGACGCCCAGCAGCGTCGCCAGCGCCCCGGGGCGGTCGGCGAGACGCAGCCGCAGCGACAGATAGCGGCCGGCCGCCGCCATGCCGTGCCGCAGGATGCGCTGCAGCAGCAGCGGGTCGACATTGCCGCCCGACAGGACCGCGACCACCGGCCCCCGGAACGCGCGCGGGTCGCTCAGCAGCGCCGCCACCGTGCTCGCCCCGGCCGGCTCGACCACCAGCTTCGCCCGCTCCAGGCAGAGCAGCAGGGCCGAGGAGAGCGCGTCCTCGGAGACCGTACGCACCTCGTCGACCAGTTCCTCGACGATCCCGTACGGAACGTCGCCCGGGCGCCCCACCTGGATGCCGTCCGCCATCGTCGACGGCGCCTCGATCGAGACCGGGCGGCCCGCCGCCAGCGAGGGCGGATACGCCGCCGCGCCCTCCGCCTGCACGCCGATGACCTTCACATCGGGGCGCAGCGCCTTCACCGCGACCGCGATGCCCGCGACGAGCCCGCCGCCGCCGATGCCGACGACGATCGTCCGCACCTCGGGGCACTGCTCCAGGATCTCCAGGCCGACCGTCCCCTGACCGGCGATGATGTCCGGGTGGTCGAAGGGGTGGATGAACACCGCTCCCGTGTCGTGCGCGTACTCCTGCGCGGCGGCCAGGGTCTCGTCGACGACATGGCCGTGCAGACGCACCTCGGCACCGTAGTCACGGGTCGCGGCGACCTTCGGCAGCGGGGCGCCGACCGGCATGAAGACGGTGGAGCGCACCCCGAGCAGCGAGGAGGCGAGGGCGACGCCCTGCGCATGGTTGCCGGCCGAGGCCGCGACGACGCCCGCCGCGCGCTCCTCGGGCCGCAGCCCGGAGATCCGTACGTACGCGCCGCGCAGCTTGAACGAACCCGTCCGCTGGAGGTTCTCGCACTTGAGGTGGACAGGGGCGCCCACCAGCTGCGACAGATAACGGCTGCCCTCCATCGGCGTCAGCCGGGCCACGCCGGAGAGCATCTTCCGGGCCCCTCGTACGTCGTCGAGGATGAGGGGGTGAAAGGGGCCGGCCGTACGGAAGCTCATGACAGCAAGTCTCGCAGCTCAGCGGCCTGACGGCGGCCTCGGTCGGACGGTTGTCCACGGGTTTCCGCAGGGCCGGTACGCACCCGCTGTCGTCCGCGTACTCTGTCCCCCACCAACCGACCACCGCACGAGAGAGCCCCCGCAGCCATGCCCACATCTCAGGACATGACGACTGATCTAGACCCCGGTCTCCTCGATGCCCTCCAGCACCAGGTGGCCGTCTTCGCCCGCCGGGCCGAGCAGACCCGGCTGGGCGGGGTGGGTCAGGTCCGCAACTCGATGGACCGCGCGGCGTATCTGCTGCTCAACCGGCTGGACCAGGAAGGCCCGATGGGCGTCAAGGCGCTCGCCGCCGGGATGGGCATCGACTCGTCGACCGTCACCCGCCAGGTCGCGCCGCTCGTCGACACCGGTCTGGTCAAGCGCACCTCGCACCCCGAGGACGGGCGCGCGGTCGTGCTCCAGCTGTCACCGCGCGGGCAGGCCCGCCTGGAGGAGGTCCGCTCCTCGCGGCGCGAGCTGATGAGGCAGGTGACGGACGGCTGGACCGAGGAGGAACGGGAGTCGTTCTGCACCCTGCTCACCCGCTTCAACACCGCACTGTCGGCACGTCAGGCCGGGCTGCCGGCCGCCGAGACGGAGACACCGACCGCGTCCTGAGCGGCCGGCCCTGCAGTCGGCCGTGCCGCCGCCCCGTGACCGGGGTCGGACCGCGGTCCGACCCCGGCCTGACCGCGACCTGACCGCGGTCTCACCATGGGCGTCCGACCTCTTGACCGGGGGTGCCGCCCTGGCCTGATATGAACACGTGCGGCAGCGGCGGCAGTCACCGGTCCCGAGCCGCCGTGCCCGTGATTTCGACGCGTTCGTCGCGGGTGCGGCAGGCAGGCTGCTGCACGCCGCGACGCTGCTGACGGGCGAGCGGCCCCGCCGCAATCCACAGGCGCAGCGCCTGCTGGTCGCCGCGCTGGCGCACACGTACGCGGAGTGGGACCGGCTGCGCGGCGAGGATCCGTACGACCGCACCCGCGCGGAACTCGCCACCCGCTTCGCCCGCTCCGCCTGGCGCCTGCCCCGCACCTGCGGCGGTCCGCTGTCCCGGCTCACCGCGCAGGAGCGGCTGATCGTGGTGCTGCGGCTGTACGAGGGCGTGGCCGAGGAGCAGACGGCAGCGCTGCTGGGCCTGCCGGTGGAGCGGGTGCGGGCGATCTGCAGCCGCGCGATCACCATCCTGCGCACCCCGGGCACGGCCTCGCCGGGTGCCCGCCCCTGGTACCGGCCGGCAGGCGCGTCATGAACGGCCTCAGCAGTCCGGGGCGCCGGGAGGAGGAGGTCCGGCGCATGCTGGACGTCCCGCCCGCGCCGGTCCCCGCCGACCTGGTCGCCCGCGCGACCGACCGCGGCATCCGGCTGCTGCGCCGCCGGCGCGCCCTGCACCGCGCGGGCTGGTTGCTGCTGCTGGCGGCGGCGGTCGCGTTCGCCGTCTGGGCGGCGGTCGTCGAACCGTGGACCGTGCCGCCGGCCGAGACGACACCGGAGATCGAGGGCTGGTGACGCCTGGCGGCGCCCGGCCCGGGCCCGAGCCCGGCCCCAGGCACCGGCCTACGCTGGAACGAGCGGCGCAACGCACCAGCACCGGAGGTCTGCCATGACCAGAAAAGTTGCCGACTGCCGCAAATTCCCGAGCGAGACGAAATGCACGCTCACCATCGCGGGCGAGGAGGAGGAAGTCCTCAAGGCCGCCGCCGAGCACGCGGTGTCCGTCCACGGGCACACGGACACGCCGGAACTGCGAGAGCAGCTCCGCGGCATGCTCGAGGACGACAAGGTCAGCGCCTGACGCGTCGTGCGGGCTCCGGCGCGTGCGGCGGGCTCTGCCCCGCCCCGCCTCGCCCTGAAAAGGGGGCAGGCCCCCGTGCCCCCGGGCTGCGCCCGGCACCGGCCGGCGAACCCGGGTGTCCGTCCCCGATCGCCGGACGGGCTCTTCCGGAGCCCGTCCGGCGTGAAGCGCGGGGCTCGGGGCGGAGCCCCGGAGAGCGCAGGCGTCAGCCCAGCGCCCGCTGCAGGTCCGCCAGCAGGTCGTCCACCGACTCGATGCCCACCGACAGCCGCACCAGGTCCCCCGGGACCTCCAGCGCGGAGCCCACGACCGACGCGTGGGTCATGCGGCCGGGGTGCTCGATCAGGGACTCGACGCCGCCGAGGGACTCGCCGAGCGTGAAGACCTCCGCCCGGTCGCAGACCTCGACCGCCGCCTCCTCGCCGCCCGCCACCTGGAACGACACCATGCCGCCGAAGTCCTTCATCTGCTTCGCCGCGATCTCGTGGCCGGGGTGCTCGGGCAGCCCGGGGTAGAGGACGCGGGTGACCTTCGGGTGCTTGGTCAGCATCTCGACGACCCGCGCCGCGTTCGCGCTGTGCCGGTCCATCCGCACCGCCAGCGTCTTGATGCCGCGGAGCACGATCCAGGAGTCGAACGGCCCGGCGACCGCGCCCATCGCGTTCTGGTGGTACGCCAGCTCCTCACCGAGCGCGGCGTCGGCCGTGATCAGCGCGCCGCCGACGACGTCCGAGTGCCCGCCCATGTACTTCGTCAGCGAGTGCACCACCACGTCCGCGCCGAGCGCGAGCGGCTGCTGCAGGTAGGGGCTGGCGAAGGTGTTGTCGACGACGAGCTTCACCCCGGCCGCCCGGGCGATGCCCGCGACCTGCGCGATGTCGGTGATGCCGAGCAGCGGGTTCGACGGCGTCTCGACCCAGATGACCTTCGTGCGGTCGGTCAGTGCGGCCCGTACCGACGCCGGGTCGGAGGTGTCGGCGACGGAGTACTCGACTCCCCATCGCTGGACGACCTTGGCGAAGAGGCGGAAGGTGCCGCCGTAGGCGTCGTTCGGGATGACCACGTGGTCGCCGGGCACCAGCAGGGTGCGCAGGAGGCAGTCCTCGGCGGCGAGACCTGACGCGAAGGCGAGGCCGCGCCGGCCGCCCTCCAGCGCAGCGAGGTTCTCCTCCAGCGCGGTCCGGGTCGGGTTGGCGCTGCGGCTGTACTCGTAGCCGCCGCGCAGGCCTCCCACACCGTCCTGCTTGTAAGTGGACACCTGGTAGATGGGCGGGACGACCGCGCCGGTCATTGGGTCCGCGGTGTTGCCCGCGTGGATGGCGATGGTCTCGAAGCCGTGCTCGTGGCCGTGCTGGTGGGTGTGCTGGTCGCTCATGAGGCCCGAGCGTAGTCCCGGTAGGTCACCGACCCCGCGTCGTCCGGGACAATGGGGGCATGGAGATTCTCTGGTTCCTGATCGCGTTGGTCATGCTCACCGCGGTCATAGGCCCGCTCGTACGGCGAAACCGGAACGCGATCCGGCAGGTCGCACCCGGCTCTCCGGACGCCGCGGACCCCGCTGCGTACGGCTTCGTACGGCAGGAGCTGCTCGATCTGCGGCTGCCGGGACCCGACCAGGACCTCCTGGACGTGCTCGAGGTCGTGCAGCGCACGCAGGACTGGCGGGCCGCCTCGCAGCTGCTCGCCGGCACGCCGAAGGAGGACGAGCAGCGCTGGCAGCGGGTGCAGGCCTTCGCCGGCGCGGCCTCACTGGAGCTCCGGCAGCAGCCGGGCACGGGCGGCTCGTGGCTGCGTGCGTGGCGCGCGGAGTCCCCGAAGGACGCGGGCGGCGCCGCCGTGCACGCGGAGTTCCTGGTGCAGCAGGCGTGGCGGTCCTCGTCGGCCGGGGCGGACGACTTCCGGATCATCCTGGAGGAGGCCCGCATGGTCTGCGCCGAGGCGGCCCTACTGGCCCCGGGTGACCCCGTCCCGTACCTCGTCGAGCTGGCCGCGGCCCGTGGACTCGCCTACTCCCACGAGGAGTTCGACCAGGTGTGGGCGAAGGTCATCGACCGCGCCCCGACGCACATGGGCGCGCATCTCGCGGCCCTGCACTACTGGTGCGAGAAGTGGCACGGCTCCCGCGAGGAGGCCGACCACTTCGCGACGACGGCCGCGGCGCGCGCCCCCGAGGGCTCGCTGCTCGCCGCGCTTCCGCTGTTCGCGGTGTACGAGCACCTGCCCGAGGTCAATCTGGTGGCCGGCTTCTACGAGAGCGCGGTCGTCACCCGGGCCGTCGAGGGCGCGCTGTACGCGACGCGGACGGCCCGCGCGGACGATCCGGTGCTTCCGCACGTGCGGCACCTGCTGGTCTTCTTCCTGGTGCGCATGGAGCGCTGGGGCGAGGCGATGGAGCAGCTGGTGCGGGTCGACGGGCATGTCGGTGCACTGCCGTGGACGCAGGGCGGCGACCCGGCCGCGGAGTACGCGGTGTACCGGGCGCTCGCGGTCGCGGGGTACGAGGCGAACGGCGGCAGCCCGGCGACGCTCCTGCACTGAGTCGACGTGAGAGGGCGACCCGCACCGTGCCGATGCGGGCCGCCCTTCGACGACCGGTACGTCAGAACGCGGTCTCGCGCGCGTCCCAGTCGTAGTCGTACCCCCTCGTTGCTGAGCTTTCCGGTGCCGTCGTTCGCGTAGAGCGTCAGCAGCGGTGCGCCCAGCGCGTAGAGGTCGTTCGTTCCGTCGGCGTTCACATCACCGACGCCGATGATGCGGCTGAAGCTCTTCCAGCCCACCAGGAGTACACCTCCGCCACCGGCAATATGCCTTGCCACCAGCGACTTCGCTGGGAAATACTCACCGTCCCCCCACGTCGCTTCGTCATGTCCATTTCCCGTGGGGGGATCGCCCGATGGGCACCACTCTGCGCGCGTTCCGCGCTGTCGTTCTGCTGGCCGGCTTCTATCTGCTCGGCTTCCTCATGCTCGCCCTGCTCGCCGCGATCGACTGGGCCGCCACCCTCTGGACGCCCGGCAGCGTCTATCTCAAGCTCTACATCGTGAGCGCCGTGCTCGCCGTCCCCATCGTGCGCGGCATGTTCATGCTCCGCACCCCGAAGGACGAGGGCACGGCCGGGCTGGCGGTCACCGACGCGCAGGAGCCCCGGCTGTGGCAGACCGTGCGCGAGCTCGCCGAGCAGGTCGGCACCCGCGCACCGGACGAGATCCTGCTGACCGCCGACATGAACGCCGCCGTCTCCGAGAACGCCCGCCTCCTCGGGCTGCTCGGCGGCAGGCGCCGCCTCTACCTCGGCGTACCGCTGATGACCGGGCTGAGCGAGGCGCAGCTGCGTTCCGTGCTCGCCCATGAGATGGGCCACTACGGCAACGCCGACACCCGGCTCTCCGGGATCACCGTGCGCGGCCGCGTCCAGGTCATGCGCACCATCGCGCACTTCGAGGAGCGGGCCGGGAAGAAGGTCGCCAAGGAGAAGGCCCGGCAGGAGAAGCGGAACGCGAAGGCGCTCGCGAAGGGGAAAAAGGCCAAGGAGGTCGACACCGTCGGTGCGGGTGTCACGTACCGCACCATGGCGAAGATCTACACGGCGTACGGGAAGCTCTACATGCGCGCCACCCTGTCCGGCTCACGCCGCCAGGAGCTCGCCGCCGACCTGGCCGCCGCGCGGATCGCGGGCCGGGACGCGACCGCGTCCGCGCTGCGCGAGATCCCCGTGCTCGACGCCGCCCACGACTTCTACATGGAGTCGTACGCGACGCTCGGTGTCGGGGCCGGTCTGCTGCCGCCGCCAGGCGAGGTGTTCGGAGGCGTACGGCATCTGCTGGCGGCGCGTACGCGGGAGCTGGACGAGCTGCGGCGCGACCTGCCGACGGAGCCGTCGTCCCCGTACGACTCGCACCCACCGATCGCCGAGCGGGTCGCCCGGATCGAGGCGCTGCCGGACGACGGACGCGCCTCGGAGGCCGTGCGCCCCGCGCTGGAGCTGCTCCACTCCGCCTCGCACACGCTGGCCGGTCTCGAGCACCTGATGCTCACGGCCGAGGCGCAGCGCCTGCGCCGCGTGGACTGGCCGGAGCTGGTGCACGAGTCGATGACGACGTACTTCGCCGCGGAGGCGGAACCGCTGCGGCGGGCGACCGCCGAGGTCACGGGCGGCGACCCCTCGCTGGGGGCGCTGCTGGACGCGATCGACGCGGGCAGGCTGTGGCAGATCGCGGACCGGCTGCCGAAGTCGGAGGAGGCGGCCGCGGCTTCGGGCAGGGCGGCGCGCGAGTTCGCTCGCCCGGCGGTGCGCCGGGGGCTGTCGCGCCTGGTGGCCGGGGAGTTCACCGCGACGGGCAGGGCCCGCTGGGAGCTCTCCTGGTCGGACTCGGCGCGGCTGCGCCTCCCGGAGGGGTACGAGGAGTTGCTGCCGGCCGCTCTGGACGCGGCGGTGGCGGACCAGCCGGACACGGAGGGGCTGCGGAAGCTGCTCGTCGGCACGCACGCGTGAGCGGCGCGCACGGCCCCGTACCCCCACGCATGACGCGCACCGCGGTCCTCGCAAGGCGCGCACACCCCGCATCTCGCACCCCGCAAGGCGCGCACACCTCGCACTTCACACGACGCGCACACCTCGCACTTCGCAAGGCGCGCACACCTCGCACTTCGCACGACGCGCACGACGCGCACGACGCGCACCGATAGGAACGGAACCCTGATCCCATGGCACGCCTGATCCCTCTCGCCGTCATCGCCATCGCCCTCGTCGTCTGGCTGAAGGCGCGCAGGAAGGCCTCCGCGGCCTCCCCCGATCATCCCGACGTCGTCACGGACGACGACGTGAAGAAGGCCCCGGCCGCGCTGGGCCTCGTACCGGCCGACCGGCTCGTCACCAAGCA
Organism: Streptomyces sp. NPDC001970; assembly: GCF_053594115.1. Classification (NCBI taxonomy): domain Bacteria; kingdom Bacillati; phylum Actinomycetota; class Actinomycetes; order Kitasatosporales; family Streptomycetaceae; genus Streptomyces; species Streptomyces sp. NPDC001970. The sequence continues at coordinate 84,439 of NZ_JBSFDW010000001.1, forward strand.
GGTGATCCCCACCGTCCCGCACCACGCGGCAGCCCGCGAAGCCGTACGGTCCGGCGACTGGGCGGCCGGTGCGGCCTTCGTCGCCGAGGCCGGACGCGACTGGTACGAGCGCAACCGCCGCATCGGCTGGCTGGCCGACGAGGCGGCGCAGGACGACGCCTGGCTGCTCGCCTGGCGCCGGGAGCGGCCGCAGGACCCGGCGGCGGCGGCGATCCACGCGAACGCCCTGGTGGGCGTGGCGTGGGACATCCGTGGCGCGAAGCGGGCGAAGTACACGACGCAGGAGCAGTTCGCGAGCTTCCACCGCGTGCTCGGGGAGGCCCGGGACGCCTTCGCCGAGGCACAGGCGCTGGCCGGTGACGACCCGTCCCCGTTCATCGGCGAGATCTCGGTGGCGATGGGACTCGGCTACTCGCACGAGATGTTCGCCGAGCTGTGGGCGGAGATCGAGAAGCGCGACCCGCACAGCTTCTCGGCGCACATCTCCGCGCTCCAGTACTGGTGCGCGAAGTGGCGCGGCTCACACGAGCTGGCGGAGGACTTCGCCCGCCGCGCGGCGGCCAAGGGTGAGCCGGGCGAGCTCCTGACCCTGATCCCGTTGGAGGCGTACTTCGAGTACGAGACCCACGAGAACGATGCGGACCCGGACACGTACTACAAGCGCCCGGAGATCGTCGCGGCCGTGGACGCGGCCCTGGCCGACGTGGCGGCCGCGGCCACGGCGGGCGTCCTGGAGCCGCGGGACCCGCGGATCCTCGTGACCCGGCACATGCTGGCGTGGCTGCTGTACTGGCAGGACCGGTACGAGGAGGCCTTCGAGCAGTTCCGCGAGGTGGAGGCGGAGGGGCACATCGGCTGTGCCCCGTGGACGTACTCCGGCGACCCGGTGGACCGCTACACGAATGTGCGCGACTTCACGGCGGCGCAGGTGCTGAAGAACCGCACGCACTGAGGGCGAGGGTCGGTTGGCGAGGCTCGGGGGCGGGGCGGGAGGCTCCGGCCGTGGGGCTCGGTTCCGGGGAATCCCGCTCCCCGCCCCCGCGTTGATGCTGGGGCACGTCGACCCGTGAGGAGTCCCGCATGTTCCTGTCCCGCCGCGTCCCCGAGCTGCCCACTGCGGAGCAGGCCCTCCGCGGCCGCGAAACCCCCGCCTTCGACGTCCCCGCCCGCCACACGGTCCTCGGCAACGCCCTCCTCGGCCCCTACCCCGAGGGCCTCGAGGTGGCGGACTTCGGCCTGGGCTGTTTCTGGGGCGCCGAGCGCAAGTTCTGGCAGACCGCGGGCGTCTGGACCACCCTGGTCGGTTACCAGGGCGGCTTCACCCCGAACCCGACGTACGAAGAGGTCTGCTCCGGCCGGACGGGCCACACCGAAGCGGTCCGCGTCGTCTTCGACCCCTCGGTCGTCTCGTACGAGCAGCTGCTCAAGGTCTTCTGGGAGTCCCACGACCCCACCCAGGGCTTCCGCCAGGGCAACGACGTGGGCACCCAGTACCGCTCGGCGGTCTACACCCACTCGGAGGACCAGGCGGAGACCGCCGAGTCCTCCCGCGAGGCCTACCAGAGGGTCCTCACCGGCGCCGGCCACGGCACGGTCACCACGGAGATCCTTCCGTCGGACGGCCGCACCTTCTACGCGGCCGAGGCCTACCACCAGCAGTACCTGGACAAGAACCCCGGTGGGTACTGCGGGATCGGCGGGACGGGCGTTTCTTGCCCGATCGGTGTCGCTCCGGCCGACGGCAAGTGAGCCCTGACCCAACCCCCGAGCTGCCGGCGGGGCTGTGGCGAGAACGCCGGCCGTCAGGTCCGCCCGTCGCCCATACGTTCCGCAGTACGTACGCGGACCGCTGGGTGCGCTTCCACAGCCTCCCGGGCTCGAAGCGCTACCCGGAGTCCAACGACGAATACGCGATCGTGCTGGACCGGTACAACACGGTCCTCGACGAACTGTTCGCGGACACGGACGTGTTCGTGGTGACGATGGACTGGTCGAACACGCCGACCGGGCCCGCCGGCTACCCGACACCCCGAGAAACTCTCCACCCCGGCAGCACCCTCTGGTGGACCGAGTCGGACCAGGAGGACCCCGACCCGGAGTTCTACACCCACACCCGCCTGTACGCCGACCGGCGCCCGTGGAAACTCGGCTGTGTCGATGAACTGCTGCGCGCCGTCGCGGACGAGGCGCTCGTCGAAGTGTTCTTCACCGATACGGAACTTCGACGCATCCACCACCCGTACGACGGGGGTGCCGACGTCATCCTGACGACACCTGAAGAGCGCGACAGACTCCGCGACCTCCACTCCGGGTGGCTCTCCAGCCACCCATTGGGGCTCTGATCAGTCGGGATCGAACCCGTACACCCGCAGCGGATCAAGGTGCAGTTCGTACGGGCCGAAGCAATCAGCGGCGAGTGTCGCAACGCGGGCGCCGCAGGGACACGCGCCATTGAGGCCACAGTCACCGGACGGACCGCAGCAGCCACGCTGTTCTCCCAGTTGGGCAACGGCTGGAGGCCGGCGGCATCTTCGGGATGTACGACGACGTTGTTGCGCGACCCCGCAGAAATCATGAGAACCCCCTCCCGGGACATCCACGGGCCTCGCGGCTGGGCAGCGCCGCCGTTCTCCTGGTCCGGGTGCGGCACGTACGGAGCACCCCACGGCTCGGGCTCGATCGCGTAGTGACCTCGCGGCACGGTGGACGGTGCCCGCCGCGTCTCCTTGTCCCGATCACTGTCGTCATACGACCGGTCAGGGACAGCGGGCAGCGCCGCCACGTCAGGCGTGAGCTCGATGCCGCACTTGGAGCAGAGGAAGACCGTCATGCCTGCCAGCTGCGTGAAGCGTCGGGACTGACCGGTGACGCAGTGGCCCGCCGGGCTTCCATGCGTGCGGCCTGCTCAGGAGCAAAGAGAGAGCGGGCATCGATCGGGGCACCGAGCCAGGAATGGCCTGACACGTCATTGAGCTGGGAGTTCATGTCCAAATCCCGCCTTTCAGGCGACCGTTTCACCACTGAATATCCCACTGCGACCCATCCTCTGCGGCTACCTTGCGTGGTGCGTCTACTGGCCGGCGACCGGCGCGGGTGAGATCTGCTGCATGAGGCTGATCATGTCCGGAGCGACCCACTCCTCGGCGATCTTGTCGCCCTCCATGCGATAGATCTCGATGCTCCGGTAGCTGACCTCACGGTTCGTGGCCGGCATACCCTGAAAGTCACCGCGGTGCGTACCGCGGAAGTGGACCCGCACCACGACCTTGTCCTCGACGCCGAAGATCTCCTCGATGGTGATCTGGAGGTCAGGGAAGGCGTCCAGCATGGTCCGGGTCCCGAACCGCCAGATCTCACGGCCGTGCAGCGGTTCGGGTGCCCCGGGGACGTTGGCGATGAAGTTCTCTGTCAGCAGCTCGACGCTCGCGTCGAGATCGCCGCGCTCGACCGACGCGTAGGCCGCACGCAGCAGAGCCATGTTCTTCTCGGTGGCAGTGACCGTCTCGGTGCCCATTTCGGTGCCCATCTCTCGGTGTCCTCTCCAGTGAGCCCGGATCGCCTCGACGAGCGCGATGCCGGCCGCGATCCGTATGACCCCCAGTAGAAACCCTGCCGCTGCGTCAAGGTCAACTCGGGCTGATCAGGCTGTACCGCCCGTACCGTGCGCCCCGCAGCGCCGCCTCGCCCGAGTCGGGATGGAGGCGGGCGCTCCCGGCGCTATGCCGTCTGAAGAGCGGCGAGATGTCGACAGCCCGTCCGTTCGGCGACGCCGAGGCGCTCTTCCAGCTCTGGCCGTCGACCTTGGCGCCTTCGGCTGCCATGGCGGCGACCGTCTCCTTCACGACGGCCGGGGGGGGCCGCCTCCTCCCTGGCCTCTGCCAGGCTGCCAGTCAGCTCCTGGTGGCGGTGCCGGTCTCCGCTGCCAGCTCTTCGGCGGCGGATGTCAGCACGTCGCAGTCGTTGACGATGCCGTGGCTCTTCGACACGAGCTGTCGGCCCGCCAGGTCGAGCGCTTCTGCCACCTCGGCGGCGAGGTAGGCGGCTGTCTCTTCGAGCTCGCGCATCTGCTCGGCGGCTGTCACCTCGGCGGCCGGCATGGCTGCCATGTGGAGCATGTGTGCCACGACAAGCGGCGGCACGGCGGAGACGACTGCCACCAAGGCGGCGGAGGTTGCCATGTATCCGCGGTCGATCAGGTGTGCCACGACTTGAGCTGACAGAGCCAGGCCGAGAGCGGCTCCGGCGCCGATGGTGGCAGTGATGCGTCCTGGCAGTCCGCCACGGCGGCGAACCCGGCGGGACGGGCGTGAGCTGCCCCGGCGTGGCCCACGCCGAGTGACGGACGAGGCAGCGGAGCACGCCGGGATCGCCCGGTTGTGGCGTGAGCGGCGGTCCCCGGGACCGTCGCTCCCGTACGAGTTCAGAGTCGGCCGTCCGCGCCCACCGCGGCATCGCACCGGTCGCAGAGCGTCCTCTCGATCGGACGCCGGTCTCGGAGAGTGCCCGCTGCTCCGCAGCGTTCGCAGACCGTGGCGCTGAGCCGGCGGAACCGCTCCACCAGCTCACCCAGCCTGGTGGATTCGGCCGGTGTCCAGTCGCCGCCGGACGTCCGCGGGCGAGGGCGTGCCTGGAAGGCCAGGGTCGCCCACTTCTGCTTCACCGCCAGGAGTTCGTAGTCGGGGAACTCCGCCACGACCGCTTCATGGCACCGCAGCACAAGCGGCAGCCAGCCTGGTCCTACGGCGAAGCGGTACGAGGGGTCGCGGAAGTGACGCCGGACCCGTTCCAGGGCTGGCAGGGCTGCCTCCGGTGCGGGGAGGGCGGGGCGCGGGTCGGGGCTGGTGCTCCGGCGGCCGCCCCGCTGGTCGAAATCCGCCGCCGCTCCTCCGCTCCTGCGGCTGCGGCCGAAGGCGGTGAACAGGTTGCGCACCGCGACGAGGAGCAGGAGCAGGCCCGTGCCGGCCGGGAGCAGTGCGGCGCTCAGCCGGTCCTCGACCGCCCCGGTCGCCGACGGGCCGTCCACCCTGGTGGCCACCGGCTCGGCAGGCCTTTCGTCGAAGGTGGTGTCGACCTCCACCCTCGCGATGCGGAAGGAGCCGTCCGAGGCCTCGAAGGATCCGGAGCAGAACACACCCTCGTCACGCTGACCCGGCTCCGACAACTGGCAGCGATCGGCCCGGAATTGGCCGGGGACGCCCATCCGTTGTGTCTCGAGCCGTATCAGGCCGGCGCCGAGCAGGAAGACTCCGGCGCCCAGGGCCACCATCGTGGTCAGCGCCCGTCTCGGACCCGGACGTCCCGGAGCCCTTCTCATTCCCCGCCCCGTTCCCCGCGTGTCCCGCCCCGTCCCGCCCCGTGTACCGGGTGGCGCGCAGCGTACATCCGTCGCCCGGCGCCCCGGTCCCCGGGCGGAAATCGGGTTGACCCGCGTGGAGCCGAGCCACTTGCATGGGCGGCCGAGTCGTGGTGGTTTCCGTCCAGTTCGGGAGTGCGCATGGGCGCCGGCAAGATGCATGCCGACGAGGTCGACACCGACGTGTCCCTTGTCCGGCGACTGCTCGCGGGCCAGTTTCCGCAGTGGGCGGGGCTGCCTGTCGAGTCGGTCGACTCCGCCGGGACGGTCAACGCCGTCTACCGGCTCGGCGAGGACATGGCCGTACGGCTCCCCCGCATCGCCGGCGGCGCCGAGGACGTGGACAGGGAGCAGCGATGGCTGCCGCTCCTCGCGCCGCGGCTTCCGGTTGCCGTTCCCGTTCCGCTCGCGGCGGGAAGGCCCGCCGAGGGCTATCCCTGGCCCTGGTCCGTCCACCCCTGGCTCGACGGCGAGAACCCGGTCGTCCACCGCACGGCCGACCACGGAAGGCTCGCGAAGGATCTCGCGGCGTTCGTCGTCGCACTGCAGGGGATCGATCCGGCGGGCGCGCCGCCCGCGTACCGCCACGAACACCTGGCGGTACGCGACGCCGAGACGCGCGACGCGATCGGGAAGCTGCACGGAGTCGTCGACACGGACGCGGCGAGCGCGGCGTGGGACGCGGCCCTGCGGGTGCCCGAGTGGCAGGGCCCGGCCGTATGGGTGCACGCGGATCTGTCGCCGGGGAATGTGCTGCTCGACGGTGACCGGCTGACGGCCGCATCGACTTCGGGTGTATGGGCGTCGGCGAGCCCGCCGTCGATCTGATCGCCGCGTGGAGCCTGCTGAACGCCGAGGCGAGGGGCATCCTCCGGGACGCGGTGGGGGTGGATGACGCGGCCTGGGCGCGAGGACGCGGCTGGGCGCTGTCGATCGCGCTCATCGAGCTTGCGTACTACCGGATCACGAATCCGGTGATGGCGGCCACCGCGCGGCACGTGATCCATGAGGTCATCGCCGATCACGGGAGCGCTCGCTGACGCACGCCTGTCACCCCTCGGACGCCCGCCCCCGGCCGCACGTCGACAGGCTGCACCAGCGGCGGCGGCCGCCCTCGTCGAGGAAGAGCCAGCCGCAGTCCGAGCTCGGACAGGTGCGGATCGTGAAGCGGCGCGGGTCCGCGAGGAGTTCGGCGGCGGTGCGGGCCGTCGCGAGGGTGGGGAGGCGGAGGCCGGCGGACGGGGGCAGGCGCCAGTGACCGAGACCGTCGTCGCCGCGGGTGAACACCGAGAGCCGGGCCGCGTCCTGGGCGACGGCCGCCACGGCCTTGAAGGCGCGGGCGTCCTCCGGCTCGGTCAGGCAGGTGTACAGCTGTGCACGGAAGTCGCGGGCCTCGTCCAGCGCCTCGGCTGCCTCGTCGGGGTGCTGCAGGGCCTGTCGACGCAGACGGGTGACGTCGTGGTCGTCCGCCAGGTTCATATGGCCGGCCCACACGGCGAGGGTCGTGTAACGGCGCAGCCAGTCCGAGCCGGGTATGCGCCCGCCCCGCTCGCCCCATCCCGCGTACGTGTTGCAGAACTCCAGCGCCGGATGGCCGCTCGTGCCCCACGGCAGCCACTCGTCACCGACCCGCACCGCGTACAGGGGCGCCGGTGGGCGGTCCAGCCGGGGGTCACCACGCAGGATGCGGTCGTGGAGCGTGGTGAGCTCGGTGCCCGGCTCGATGCCCAGGCCGTCGACCAGGGCCTTTCGGGTGTTCCGGTACAGCTGGAGGGCGTCGGCCTGGCGGCCGCTGCGGTACAGGGCGGTCATCTGCGCGGCGACGAGCCGCTCGCGCTCCGGGCGCTCCTGGGCCAACGGGGTCAGATCCGCCACGACCCGTTCGTGCAGGCCCTTGGTGAGCTGGGCCTCGGCGCGCTGCTCCATGGCGGACAGGCGCAGTTCGGAGAGTGCGCCGCCGCCGAGCCGTTCACGCAGCCGGTCGTCGGCCACGTCGGCGAGCAGGGGTCCGCGCCACAGCGCCAGGGCCTCGTCGTAACAGCGCAGCCGCTCCCCGGGATCACCGTCCACGGCCGCCCGCTGGACGAGGGCCCGGAACTCCTGAATGTCCGTCACATGCCCGTCGCGTTCGATCGAGTAGCCGTCGTGCCGGGTCTCGATGTGCAGCCCGTGCGGTGTGAGGCGGGCGCGCAGTCTTCCGATGTACGTGTGGACGGTGCCGCGGGCCGAGTCGGGTGCCGCTCCGTTCCACAGCAGGTCCACGAGGCGGGCGGTCGTCACGACGTTGCCCGCGTCCAGCAGGAGGATCGACAGCAGGCACCGTTCCTGTCGGCGGCTGCCCGACAGGATCCGCTGTCCTTGGTGGCGGGCCTCGAACGGGCCGAGCAGCTTGAACTCCATGGCGGGTGCCAGCCTAACCATGGCCTGCGGGTGCGGCCGTGGTGAGAGTGTGGTCAGCGGCCGGCGTGAGGCTGTGGACCTTGTCGTCCTCCGAGCCCACCCGACCAGGGAGCAGCCATGCGACGCACCATCGTTGCGCTGTCGGCACTCGCCGCCGTCCTCTTCGCCTCGGCACCCGCCGCGGCCACCACCCTCACGCCTCCCGGCTGGGAGCCGGCGCCCTCGGCTCCCTGGAACGTGCCCGCCGGCGCGCGCTGCGACTTCCCCGTCCACGGCGAGCCTGTCGTCGACGAGGTCGTACGCCGGGTGCTGGAGCGGAGGCCGGACGGTTCCGCGAAGCGCGTCGCGTACAAGGGAGATCTGGTCGTACGGGTCACGAACACCGACACCGGCGCCTTCTACGACGCGGACGCGAGCGGTACGGCCGTCGTCGAGTACCGGGTCGACGGCTCGCAGCGCTGGGCGGTGCTGGGGCCCGTGCTCGTCGGGTTCAGGGAGGGCGGGGGCACGCTGGCGCGCGGGCTGTACATCATCGACGGTGCGTACACCATGGAGATCAGCGCCACCGGGTACAAGAGCGTGACCATGGCGCACGGCACCACCGACGATCTCTGCGCCCGCATCGGCTGACGCCCGCGTCTGCACGCGCATATCCGCCCACCCCCACCTCCACGCACAAATCCGCACGCCCATGGCGCCGCACACCCTGCCCCGCACACCCTGTCGCGTGCACCTCGCACGGGCGCTCCCGGGTGCGGGGTGCGGGGCCATGGGCAGGGGCACACGATGGACTTATGCGCGTTCACAAGGTCCGCCCTGACATCGGCGTCCTCAGCGACAGCCTGCCGGTGCCGGGAATCGGGTATCTGTCCGTCAACGCCTTCGTGCTGCTCGCGGCGCAGCCCGTGGTCGTCGACACCGGGCTCGGGCTGCCCGGCAGGGACTTTCTGGAAGCGCTCGGGTCCGTGATGGACCCCGCCGATGTGCGGTGGATCTGGCTGACGCACGCGGACCGCGACCACACCGGCGGGATCTTCGATCTGCTCGCCGCGGCGCCCGAGGCCCGTGTCGTCTGTACGTTCGGGACGGCCGGCGACATGTCGGCCGAGCGGCCCCTCCCGGTCGAGCGGCTGCACCTGCTGAACCCGGGCCAGTCCCTGGATGTCGGCGACCGGACGCTCACGGGTTTCCGGCCGCCGCTGTACGACAACCCCACGACCGTCGCCTTCTTCGACGACCGGTCGGGGGCGTGCTTCACCTCCGACTGCTTCGGCGGGCCCATGCCCAGCGCGGACCTCGCGGAGGCCGACGACGTGAGCGAGGTCGACGCCGAGGATCTGCAGGCCGCACAGATGCTGTGGGCCACCGTGTACAGCCCGTGGGTGGAGAACGTCGATCCGGCGAAGTTCCTCGGCACCTTCCAGCCGATACGGGACCGGAACCCCGGCCTCATCCTCTCCGCCCATCTGCCGCCGGCGCCGGGCGTCACGGCCCACATGCTCGACACCCTGGGCGCGGCGGCGGGAACGTCGCCGTGGGTCGGTCCGGATCAGGCGGCCCTGGAGCTGCTGCTCTCCGGTTTCGAGTCGGACGGGGACGAGGACGAGGAGGAGGACGACACGGACCACGAGCGCCACACGGACCACGAGCGTGACGCGGAGGACGAGCGTGACGCGGACGACGAGCGCGACGAGGACCACGCCGACCACGCGCGCTGAGAACGCGGGCGTGGGCTACGGCGCGAAGCCGATGGCCCGCTCCGGGGTGATCCGCACGATGACCCGGACCTCCTCCGGCCTCTCCGCGGGCGGGTCGATCCCGAGGTACTTGTGCGAGAGCTCGTACGGGAGAGTCTTGTCCGACGAGTTCGGCCGTGCCTCGGATCTCCACCGACCGGTAGGGCGACTCGGATCGACTCGGATCCACCCGGGTCGACTCAGATCGTCGAGGGGTCGATCACGAAGCGGTACCGGGCGTCACTCGTCGGCACCCGCTCGTTCGCCTCGTCGACCCGGTCTGCGAAGGGCCGCGACACGAAGCGGTTGCGGCATCCGCTGACGGGCGAACCGACCCTGTCGTACGAGTCGTTGCCGCTGCCCGACCACGTCGTCCCGACTCCGGCGCAGCAGGGAGACCGTGTCGACACGTACGGCGCACATACGACGGCGGCGGCTTCCGGAGTCCTCCGGGAGCCGCCGCCGTCGTGCGTGGCGTCGTCGTGCTCGGTCGTATGAACGGGCGTCAGGCCTCCGAGCCGGCCGTCCACGCCGCCCAGCTCATGTTCCAGCCGTTGAGGCCGTTGTCGGGAGCGATCGTCTTGTCCTTGGAGTTCTTGACGATCACGACGTCACCGACCATCGAGTTGTCGTAGAGCCAGGCCGCCGGCTGGTTCGGGTCGCCCGCGCCCTTGGCGTCGTTCAGGCCGACACAGCCGTGGCTGGTGTTGACGCTGCCGAAGATCGAGTCGGCGCCCCAGTAGTTGCCGTGGATGAAGGTGCCCGACGTGGACAGCCGCATGGCGTGCGGGACGTCCTTGATGTCGTACTCGCCCTTGCCGTCGTCGTCCGTGAAGCCGACGGTGGCACCGTTCATCCGGGTCTCCTTGAACTTCTCGGAGATCACCATCTGCCCGTTGTAGGTCGGGTTCTCGGGGGAGCCGGCGGAGATCGGGATGGTCTTGATCGTCTTGCCGTCCTGGGTGACCGTCATGGTCTTGGTGGCGACGTCGACGGTGGAGACCTGATTGCGGCCGATGGTGAAGGTCACCGTCTTCTGCTGGACGCCGTAGACGCCGTCGGCGCCTTCGACTCCGTCGAGCTTCAGCTTCAGCGTGACGGTGGAGCCCTCCTGCCAGTACTGGTCGGGGCGGAAGTCGAGGCGCTGGGAGTTGAACCAGTGGCCGACGACCTCCTGGCCGCTGCTGCTGGAGACGCTGATGCCCCCCTGGACCGCGGCCTTGTCCGTGATCGCCTTGTTGAAGTTGATCGAGACCGGCATGCCGACACCGACCGTGGAGCCGTCCTCGGGCGTGAAGTTGCCGATGAAGCTGTTTGAGGACGAGACGGTCGTGAACGACGAGTTCTCGTGCGCCTCGCGGCCCTCGGAGTCCTTCGCGGTGGCGGTGATCTTGTAGACGGTCCCGCGCTCCAACTGGCCGTCGGGCTGCCAGCTCTTGCCGTCGGCGGACAGCGTGCCCTTGACGGCCTCACCGCCTGCCGCGGTCATGGTGACCTCGGTGAGCGTGCCGGCACTGACGGTGACCTTGGCGTCCTTGTTGATGGAGGCGTTGGTGGCACCGTTCTTGGGCGCGATGACTATTCGGGCGTCCGACGCGTCCTTCGCGGCCGCCTCGTCCACCTCGGCCTGTGACTTCTTCGAGCTCTCGGCGGAGGCGCCCGAGTCGGCGCTGCTGCTGCTGCAGCCGGTGAGCACCAGCACGCCGCCGAGCATTGCGGACGCGGCCATGAGCCTCTTGCGCCGCTTGCTGTCCGTCATCACACGCTTCTCCATCGTTGCCGATTCCCTGCCAACACATTCAAGAAGACCCAGAAAGGTCCGTCCGGTTCCACATCTGAGGAAAGATGTGGGCAACACCACTGATCGACGCACGGCGGGCCGCGCCGGTTCCCGCTCCGGGGACGCTGGTCGTACGACCCGGTCCCCCAAGGGGTGCACGGATGCGAACGGGCCCCGGTTCGCGGTTGCGGCGACCCCGGACCCGTTCCGCTGCTGCCACGGTGCGTTACGGCCGCGCGCTGTCGTCCTCGTCCTCGCGTTCGTCCTCGACCTCGCCGTCGAAGTCCTCATCCTCCTCCTCGAGGTCCCACTCCTCGGCATCGGGGTCGTAGTCGATCTGCTCGCAGCTCCAGGAGGCCTGGGCGAGCTCGACCCCGGGCACCTCGCTGACCAGATCGAACGGATCGATGAGGTAGGCGAGGGCCTCGGCGGAGTCCTCGCGCACGGTGGAGCGGGCGTGGGAGCGCTCGTCGCCGGGCATGTACTCGTCCCCGTCGACGCGCTCCAGGGCGGCACCGGTCAGCTCTTCCGGTTCCGCGATCTCAAGCACCAATTCGACGTGCAGGCGTACATAGCGTGATGTCTCAGAAGTGGTCATACGACGGAGCGTAGGCCCCCCGGTATCCCGACTTTCCTGCGACCCGCTGCTTTCACTAGCATCGCGTCAGCATCACCGCACACGGCCAATTCGCCGTTGTCACAAGGGGGATCGTCCCGTGCCCGTCGCTCGCCGCCCGCTGCTGACCGCCACCGCCGCAGGCACCCTGCTCTGCGCGCTGTGGTTCGTCCCCTCGGCGAACGCGACGGCCGACGCCGAGGCGGCCGGGAAGGCATCCGGACCTTCCGCTTCCACTTCCGCTTCCGCGTCTCGGCAAGGCGACTCCGGCTCCGGTTCCAGTTCCGGTTCCAGTTCCGAGGAGCTGCGCCTCGCCGAGACGGGCAGTGTGGACACCACGCCGTATCTGATCGGTGGCGTGACGTTCCTGGGGATCGGCGCGGGGTTCGTGACCTTCGCCGTGCGCCAGGGCGCGCGTATCTACTGACCGCACGTACGTACGGGTACGTCCTGCGTGCCCGTTGCGCCTACGCCAGCGGTCCGGTCACCGGCTCCACGGCTGCGACGAGCTCTCCGTCCCGTACGAACGCCTCGGCGGCGGCCAGGTCGGGCGCGAGGAAACGGTCGGGCCCGGGACCCTCGACGCCCGCCGCGCGGAGCGCCGCGATGGCCGCCTGCGATGCGGGGGCCGGGGTCAGGCCGCGGCGCAGCTCGATCGCGCGGGTGGAGGCGTACAGCTCCACGGCGATGATCCGGGTGAGGTTGCCGACGGCCGTACGCAGCTTGCGGGCGGCCGACCAGCCCATGGAGACGTGGTCCTCCTGCATGGCGGAGGACGGGATGGAGTCGGCGGAGGCCGGGACGGCCAGCCGCTTCATCTCGCTCACCAGCGCGGCCTGTGTGTACTGGGCGATCATCAGGCCCGAGTCGACGCCGGCGTCGTCGGCGAGGAAGGGCGGCAGGCCGTGGGAGCGGTTCTTGTCGAGGAGCCGGTCGGTGCGGCGCTCGGCGATGGAGCCGAGGTCGGCGGCGGCGATGGCGAGGAAGTCGAGGACGTACGCCACCGGGGCGCCGTGGAAGTTGCCGTTGGACTCGACACGGCCGTCGGGCAGCACCACGGGGTTGTCGACGGCGGAGGCGAGCTCGCGCTCGGCGACGAGCAGGGCGTGCGCGAGGGTGTCGCGCCCGGCGCCGGCGACCTGGGGTGCGCAGCGCACCGAGTACGCGTCCTGGACGCGGGGCGCCTCCTCCTCCTGGAAGTGGCCGGTGAGCTCGGAGCCCTTGAGCACGGCGCTCATGTTCGCGGCGGAGGCGGCCTGGCCGGGGTGCGGGCGGATGGCGTGCAGCTCGGGCGCGAGGACCTTGTCCGTGCCGAGCAGCGCCTCCAGGCTGAGGGCGGCGGTGATGTCGGCGGAGGTGTAGAGCCGCTTCAGGTCGGCGATGGCCATGATCAGCATGCCGAGCATGCCGTCGGTGCCGTTGAGGAGGGCGAGGCCCTCCTTCTCACGGAGCTCGACGGGGGCGATGCCGTGGGCGGCGAGGAGCTCACCGGCGGGGCGGACGGTGCCGTCGGGGCCCTCCGCGTCGCCTTCCCCCATGAGCGTCAGCGCGCAGTGGGACAGCGGGGCGAGGTCGCCGGAGCAGCCGAGCGAGCCGTACTCGTGGACGACGGGGGTGATCCCGGCGTTGAGCACGTCCGCCATGGTCTGCGCGACCTCGGGGCGGACGCCGGTGCGCCCGGATGCCACGGTCTTCAGCCGCAGGAACATCAGCGCGCGGACGACCTCGCGCTCCACGTGCGGGCCCATGCCGGCGGCGTGCGACCTCACGATGTTGCGCTGGAGCTGGGTGCGCAGGTCATGACCGATGTGCCGGGTCGCGAGCGCGCCGAACCCGGTCGACACCCCGTACACCGGCTCGGGCTTCGCGGCCAGCGCGTCGACGATCCCGCGCGCGGTGGCGAGCGCGGTGCGGGCGTCCTCGGAGAGCTCGATGCGGGCGTTGCCGCGGGCGACGGCGATGACATCCGCGACGGTGGTCCCGGACGTCCCCACCACGACAGTGTGCATATCCATATTCAGCACCCTACGGATTGAATCCCTCTCTGTCACCACCCCTCCGGGGAGGGACTCCTTACCGCCGCCGGGGGCGGCGGAGCGCCTGCAGCAGGCCCTTCCGGGCCCCTGCGGCGCTTGAGGACGGACACCCGGCCGGGCGGGCCCCATGCCACCGCCACGCCCGCGCACACGGGGCGCTCCGGGCCGAGAGCGGCGCCCCGGGGCTACGGGCGGGCGTCGCGGAAGCGACGGCGGTCCTGGCGGGCCGGCGCAGGCGCGTCCGCGAGGGGCAGCACCGTGTCGTCGCGCCCCGCCACCACCGCCGCCCGCGCCCGCGCCGCCTTCGCCCGGTACTGCGCCGCGTCCGCGAGGCGGAAGAGCCGCCGGGCCGACCGCACGGGCCCGATGGGGTCACCCGTCGACGCGACACCGCAGGCCACGCCCTCACCGAGCTTCAACGCAGCTGCCCGCTCGCAGAGTTCGTCCGCGACCTTCACCACCTCGTCCGCCGTCGGCCCCACCGTCAGCAGACAGAACTCGTCGCCGCCCAGCCGCGCCGCCAGCGCCCCCGGCAGCATCGCGCCGCACAGCGACAGCACCGACCCGAAGCGTTCCAGCAGGCGGTCGCCCGTCGCATGGCCGAGGGTGTCGTTGACCCGCTTGAGGCCGTTCAGGTCGCAGACCACCAGCGACACCACCGCCCCGTCCGTCCGGTGCCGCTCGATCGCCTCGTCGAGCCGTACGTCGACGGCGCGCCGGTTCGCGAGCCCGGTCAGCGGGTCGGTGAAAGCGAGCCGCCGCACCTCCTCCAGCCGCTCCTGCTGCGCGATCCCCGCCGCCACGACCGACGCCAGCACCGTCGCGAAGTCCGCGTCGTCCCGGTCGAACACCGGCTCCCCCGCCGCCCTGGCCACGTACAGCTCGCCCCACGCCCGCCCGTGCAGCACGATCGGCGCGACGACACAGCAGCCCCGCCCGCGCTGCCGCAGTGCGTCGACGCGCTGATGGCTGTACCCGTGTTCACCGTTCGCGGGGCCGTCCGCCGTCTCGACCCACGCGCGCGGTGCACCGCCCCCGGCCCACTGCTCGTGCAGAAACTCCGTGATCTCCGGGAAGCGGTGGACGGGATACGTCTCCCCGTCCGGGAACTCCTCCTCGTCCGCGGCCCTGACCCCCGCGTTGACGAGCACCTTCAACCGGCCCTGGCCCCGCTCCCAGACCGACAGCGCGGCAAAGCTCCCGGTCAGCGCGGAGCACGCGCCCACCGCGGCCGCCCGCCACGACTCCCGCGGAGTGTGCGCGGCGGCCATCGACTGTGCGAGCGCCACGACGGCTCGCAGTCGCACATCCTCACCCATCACCCCAGCTTAGGGACATTATGGGCAATCTCACTCTCCGGGCCACTCCGGCTTCCGCTTCTCGTTGAACGCCGCGACCCCCTCGGCCCGGTCGCCCGAGAACGCCACCGACCGCCACGCAGCGTCCTCGACCTCCAGACCGGCCCGCAGGTCAAGACCGTGCCCGAGGCGCAGCGCCCGCTTGGCGGCCCGCAGCCCCACCGGGGAGTTGGCGGCGATCGTCTCCGCCAGGGCCAGGGCGCGCTCGCGGTCACCGCCGGTCGCGACCAGTTCGTCCACCAGGCCGAGGTCCTTCGCCGCAGGGCCCTCCACCCGGCGCGCCGAGAAGATCAGCTCCGCCGCCCGCGCCGCGCCGACCCGGCGCGGCAGCAGCTGCGTGCCGCCGCCGCCCGGGATGACGCCCACGGAGACCTCCGGCAGCCCGACCACGGCCGTGTCGTCGGCCACGATCAGATCACAGGAGAGCGCCAGTTCGAACCCGCCGCCGAGCGCGAAGCCGTGCACCGCCGCGATCGTCGGCATGGGCAGCTCCAGCACCCCGGTGTACGCAGCACGGGCGGTCGGCCGCTGCCGCACCAACTCCGCGTCCGTGAAGGAGTTCCGCTCCTTCAGGTCGGCGCCGACGCAGAAGGCCCGCTCGTGGGAGGACGTCAGCACGGTCACCCGTACCGTCGAGTCGGCCCCGAGCGCCTCGCACGCCGCGCCGATCGACCGTGCCATGTCCGTGGAGACCGCGTTCATCGCCTTGGGCCGGTCGAGGACGAGTTCCGCGACGTGACCGTCCCCATGGCGGCGTACGACGACGAACTCCCCGAAGCGCTGCTCCGACAGGATCTCGGACATGATCAAAACCTCCCGGCGTGTTAACGATGGTTCACCGGGAGGATCCTAGGTGGGCCGCCTCGTCAGCAGCCAGGGCTCCACCACACCCAGTCCGCGCACGGGCCGCTGCCACATCGGCTGCAGCGCGAAGCGGTACTTCGGCAGGGAGGCCGGCTCCTCGCCGTTCTTCTCGGCCTCGGCGGCCTCCTCCGCCGCCTGCGCCTCCGACACCGGCGCGTCGCCCGTGCGCGACAGCTCCTCCGCGAAGGCACCGTCCACCAGGACCGCGTCCTTCGGCGCTATCGAGGTGAGCCGGCTCGCCAGGTTCACCGTCGTACCGAACACATCGCCCATCCGGGTCGTGACCGTCCCGAACGCGATCCCGACCCGCAGCGCCGGCATCGACTCGTCGTGCGCCATCGTCTCGATCAGCCGCAGCGCGATCTCCGCCGCCGTGCCCGCGTCGTCCGCCGCGTACAGCACCTCGTCGCCGAGCGTCTTGATCAGCCGGCCGCCGTGTGCGGCGACCAGGTCCGCGCAGGTCGTCTCGAACGACTCGACGAGCTCGCCGAGCTCCTCCTCCTCCAGCCGGCGGGTCAGCCGGGTGAAGCCGACGAGGTCCGCGAAGCCGACCGCGAGCCGCCGGTCGACCATCTCCTCGTCGTCCCCGGCCTGGACGACCCGGCCGGTCGCGGCGGCGAGCTGGCGCCGCCAGACATAGACGAGGAACTCCTCCAGCTCCGGCAGCAGCAGCTCGACCAGGGGATACGTGACCTCGGTCCGGGTCATCCCGGGCTCCGGCGGCTCGGTCAGGCCCTCCAGGAAGGAGTCGATCTGCCACTCCGCGAGCCGCGCCGTGGTCTGCCCCGTCGACCGCGCCACCTGCACGGCCATGGGCTCGCTCAGCAGCCCCGCCTCGACGAGACCGGCGAGCCGGCGCAGGGCGAGGACGTCGGCCTCGGTGAGCGCCTTGGCCTGGCCGATGTCGGCGAAGCCCATGGCCCGCCAGAAGCGCGAGGCCAGGTCCATGGAGACCCCGGCCGTACGGGCCGCCTGGAAAGGGGTGTAGCGGCGGTCGGCGCCGAGGATCAGCTGCTCCAGCCGGATGGCGAGCGGGTCCTTGGTCGGCTCGGCCGTGTGGTCGACCTCGTGGTGCGGGGTGGGGTACGAGTCGGACGACTGCTGCCGGCGCCCGCCGGAGCCGCGGGAGCCCCCGGCGCCGCCCGAGCCCTCGGGACCGCCGTTGCCCTCGGGACCGCCGTTGCCCGTGGAACCACCGGACCCCCCGGACCCACCGCCGCCGGGACCGCCCGAGCCCGCGGAGCCTCCCGAGGACGCGCCAGTACCACCGGAAGACCCGGAAGCGCCCGCGCCGGAACCGGAAGTCGTGTCGTCGACGGTCACCGGCCGCCTCCTGCCCGTTCCCTGCGCACTGCCCTGCCGATCTGTCATGCCGTGCCGGTCCGCGGCGCATACCGCGAACCCCCGGCGCGGCCTCAACGATACGGCAGGTGTGCCCTAGCTCACGTCCCCGTGCCCCGCCTCGTTCAGCCGCCCGGCCGCAGGTGGACGATGTCGCCCGCGCCGATGGGGTGGTCCTTGCCGTCCGGGGTGGCCACCACGAGCCTTCCGTCGCCGTCTATGGCGACCGCCTCGCCGGTGAGGGCGTGGCCGCCGGGCAGCTCGGCACGGACCGTGAGGCCGAGGGTCGAGCAGCCCGCCGCGTACGTCTCCTGGAGCCGGGAGACGTGCGGGTCGCCGTTCGCGGCGCGCCACTCCCCGTACCAGTGCTCCAGCGAACGCAGCAGCGCCCTCAGCAGCGGGTCGCGGTCGGTGGAGATGGCGTCCGCCAGGGCGAGGGAGCCCGCCTGGGGAACCGGCAGCTCCTCCTCGCGCAGCGTGACGTTGATACCGATCCCGACGACGACGCCGTCGTTCCCGATGCGCTCGGCGAGGATGCCGCCGGTCTTGCGATGCTCGCCGCCGACCTTGACCAGCAGGTCGTTCGGCCACTTCAGGGCGAAGTCGGTGCCCGCGGCGCGGGCGAGTCCGGTCGCGGCCGCGACACCGGTGAGCAGCGGCAGCCAGCCCCAGCGCTCGACCGGCACGTCGGGCTTGAGCAGTACGGAGAGGAAGAGCCCGGAGCGCGGGGGCGCCGTCCAGCTGCGGTCGAGGCGGCCGCGGCCCGACGTCTGCTCCTCGGCGACGAGCACGGCGCCCTCGGGGAGCCCGGGGGCCGCCGCGGCGCGCGCCGCGAGGTCGGAGTTGGTGGAGCCTGTCGACTCGACGACGTCGAGCGAGGTCCACAGGCCGCCCGGACGCAGCAGGGCGCGGCGCAGCGCGGGTTCGTTCAGCGGGGGCCGGTCGAGGTTGGACCAGCGGCCTTCGGCAGCGGCGGGAGGCGTCATGCGGCCCAGCTTGGCCTCTCCGACCCCGCTGACGCGAACCCGGGCGCTCGAACGCGTACGGCGTTCGAGGACGGACCCGTCCGGCGTCCGAGGACGAAGACGCGGGTCACGCGGGCGGTAGCGGGCCGCTGTACGGCCGCGCCGCAAGGCATACCGGGTGTGGCCAACGCCGCACTGCCGAACCGTATCCGCGCCGATACGCTACGAGTCAGTAGCCACCATCCCATCACCCCCGTGACCAGGCAGGGAGCCGCATCGCGATGTCCGAGCCGGCAGAGCCCCAAGAGATCGACATCCACACCACCGCTGGCAAGCTCGCGGATTTCCAGCGCCGCGTCCATGAGGCGACACATGCGGGCTCCGAGCGCGCGGTCGAGAAGCAGCACGCCAAGGGCAAGCTGACGGCCCGTGAGCGGATCGAACTGCTCCTGGACGAGGGGTCGTTCGTCGAGCTGGACGAGCTCGCCCGGCACCGCTCGACCAACTTCGGCCTGGAGAAGACCCGCCCGTACGGAGACGGCGTCGTCACCGGCTACGGCACCGTGGACGGACGCCCGGTGGCCGTGTTCTCGCAGGACTTCACGGTCTTCGGCGGGGCGCTGGGCGAGGTGTTCGGCCAGAAGATCGTCAAGGTGATGGACTTCGCGCTGAAGACCGGCTGCCCGATGATCGGGATCAACGACTCCGGCGGAGCCCGCATCCAGGAGGGCGTCATGGCCCTCGGCATGTACGGCGAGATCTTCCGCCGCAACACCCACGCCTCCGGCGTGATCCCGCAGATCTCGTTGGTCGTCGGCCCGTGTGCGGGCGGCGCGGTCTACTCCCCCGCGATCACCGACTTCACGGTGATGGTCGACCAGACCTCGCACATGTTCATCACCGGGCCCGACGTCATCAAGACCGTCACCGGTGAGGACGTGGGCTTCGAGGAGCTGGGCGGAGCCCGTACGCACAACACCACTTCCGGTGTCGCGCACCACATGGCGGGCGACGAGAAGGACGCGATCGACTACGTCAAGTCCCTTCTCTCGTACCTGCCGTCGAACAACCTGTCCGAGCCTCCGGCCTTCCCCGAGGAGGCCGTTCTCGACCTCACCGACGAGGACCGCGAGCTCGACACGCTGATCCCGGACAGCGCCAACCAGCCGTACGACATGCACACCGTCATCGAGCACGTGCTGGACGACGGCGAATTCCTCGAGACGCAGGCCATGTTCGCGCCGAACATCCTGACGGGCTTCGGGCGCGTCGAGGGCTTCCCGGTCGGCATCGTCGCCAACCAGCCGATGCAGTTCGCGGGCTGTCTCGACATCAACGCGAGCGAGAAGGCCGCGCGCTTCGTGCGCACCTGCGACGCGTTCAACATCCCGGTGCTGACCTTCGTCGACGTGCCCGGCTTCCTGCCGGGCGTGGACCAGGAGTACAGCGGCATCATCCGGCGCGGCGCCAAGCTGATCTACGCCTACGCGGAGGCGACGGTTCCGCTGATCACCGTGATCACGCGGAAGGCCTTCGGCGGCGCGTACGACGTCATGGGCTCCAAGCACCTCGGCGCCGACCTGAACCTGGCCTGGCCGACCGCGCAGATCGCGGTCATGGGCGCGCAGGGCGCGGTGAACATCCTGCACCGCCGCACGATCGCGGCCGCCGGTGACGCGGAGGCGCAGGAGACGGCCCGCGCCGAGCTGATCGCGGACTACGAGGACACGCTCCTCAACCCGTACATCGCGGCCGAGCGCGGCTACATCGACGCGGTGGTCATGCCGTCCGAGACTCGCGCCCAGATCGTGAAGGGCCTGCGTCAGCTGCGGACGAAGCGGGAAAACCTCCCTCCGAAGAAGCACGGAAACATTCCCCTGTAACCCTCCGGACCGAGAGGAGCCGCTGTGATCAAGGTCGTGAGGGGCAACCCCACCCCGGAGGAGCTGGCCGCCGCACTGGCGGTGGTCCAGGCGCGCGCCGCGGCGTCGGCCTCCGCCGCGCCCGGCGCGCCCAGGGTGCCGGAGGAGTGGTCGGATCCTGCCCGCATCGCACGGGCACGCGCCCTGCGCCCGGGCCCGCGGGCCTGGACGCGCACGTTCTGGCCCGGTTAGCGCGTGCCCTCGGGCGCCGGACGGGCTCATGCGGAGCCCGTCCGGCGCCTCGACGGCCGGCACGCCGGGCTGCCGGCCCGGGACCGGCCCGGGACGGAACTAGTCCCTCGGCACCGGGGCTCCTGAGTACGGATACTCAGGCGCCCCGGACGTCACAGCAGCACGATCGAAGGATGCTGTGGTCCGACCCCGAGAACGAACCCCCCGAGGACATGCGCGACATGCAGGTGAAGATGCGCCGAGCGGGGATTCTGCTGGCGCTCGCGATGATCGTCGCGATGTGCGTCGTGGGTCTGCGCTGACCGAGCCCGCGCCGGCAGGGACCACGGACCCCACGACCCAGGATCCCCGGACCGCCGTGCGCCCCGCCCCCTACGATGGCCCGCATGACCGAACAGCCGCGCCGCCTCGTCCTCGCCTCCGCATCGCCCGCCCGCCTCGCACTGCTCCGGAACGCCGGGCTGGCCCCCGAGGTCATGGTCAGCGGTGTCGACGAGGACGCCCTGACCGCCCCGAGCCCGGGAGAGCTGGCCCTGGTGCTCGCCGAGGCGAAGGCCGACGCGGTCGCGGGCCGCGCCGAGGCCGCCGGGGCGCTGGTCATAGGCTGCGACTCCGTGCTGGAGCTCGACGACGAGGCCCTGGGCAAGCCGGCCGACGCGGAGGAGGCCACGGCCCGCTGGAAGGCCATGCGCGGCCGCACGGGCGCCCTGCGCACCGGTCACTGCGTCATCGACACCGCCACCGGCCGCCGCGCCTCCGCGACCGCCTCGACCACGGTGAACTTCGGCGACCCGACGGACGACGAGATCGCCGCGTACGTCGGGAGCGGCGAACCGCTGCACGTGGCGGGCGCGTTCACGCTGGACGGCCGCTCGGCACCGTTCGTCGACTCGATCGAGGGCGACCACGGCAATGTCATCGGGCTGTCGCTGCCACTGCTGCGGCGGCTGCTCGGCGAACTGGGGATCCGGATCACCGACCTCTGGACCTGAGCGAGCCGAGCCCGGGCAAGCAGGCCCGGGGGCGCCGCAGGTCCGCGTCGCGCGCGACGGCTACGCGGGCGCCGTCCCGTTCGTGGTCGCCGTCCCGTTCGTGGTCGCCGGGGCGGAGCCGTCCGCCGGGTCCGCTGTTGGCGGGCCGGCCGGCCCGCCCTTCTCGTACGCCAGCAGCGTCAGCACGATCAGGCCCAGCACCACCATCATGAACGCGAAGGCGGACCAGCCGACCAGTCCGACGCACAGCGCGCCCAGCACGCCGTGCACGGCCGCACAGACGATGAGCAGGATCCGTCCGAAGCGGCCCGGCGCGCGGTCGCGCAGGCCGGCGAGCAGCAGGACCAGCCCGCAGGAGGCGAGGTAGGCGCCGAAGACGCCGCCCATCACCCACGTGCCGGTCGACATGACATCGGGGTCCAGGCCGTCCAGGGACATGCTCTGGTTGTCCACGACGGTGGCGAGGATGCCGTTGATCGCCACGATCCCCACGGCTTCCACGAAGAGCACGAGCGCGGCCACCACGGCCACCGGTCTGCGCGCCACGGCGCCCACCCCTCAGTTCCGGTTCGTTTCCGAGCATCTGTTACCTGCAGTACGAACGACATCGCGAACGCTACTAACGGGTAAACCTCCGGACAAGGGCCCGGACACAGGCAAAGAATCATTCGGCCATTCGTAGGGACTCCACAAAGAAACGTGTCGCGCCGCTGACCGCCTGCGCAGAGACCTTGACCACATCCGGGGGCTACGCTGCTCAGCAGGAACCCGGCGTACCGTGGTGCGACAAGGGGTTTCGCGGCGCGGGTGCGGCCCGTTTCACCCTCCGTGTGGGCAAGCTCACGACTGGGAACGGGTCGAAACGTCGTGTCGGTAGTCCCTAAACTCAGCGTGTTTCAGCGAAGTCTTCGGCGCGGTGACCCGCCGAGTGCTTCGGCCGGGAGAACGAGTCCGGCCGGAGGCCGGCCCGCGGCGTAGCCGCACACCGGGGGTGGCATCCCCCGGGATAACACAGCAAGGAGGGAGCCATCGTGCGCAAGGTGCTCATCGCCAACCGAGGCGAGATCGCTGTCCGCGTTGCCCGTGCATGCCGGGACGCCGGGATCGCGAGCGTAGCCGTCTACGCCGATCCGGACCGTGACGCACTGCACGTCCGCGCGGCCGACGAGGCGTTCGCCCTGGGCGGTGACACCCCGGCGACCAGCTATCTGGACATGGGCAAGGTCCTGCAGGCCGCCGCCGATTCGGGTGCCGACGCGATCCACCCCGGCTACGGCTTCCTCTCCGAGAACGCCGATTTCGCACAGGCCGTCATCGACGCGGGCCTGACCTGGATCGGCCCGCCGCCGGCCGCGATCCGCGATCTGGGCGACAAGGTGGCGGCCCGTCACATCGCCCAGCGCGCCGGGGCTCCGCTCGTCGCCGGAACGCCCGACCCGGTCTCGGGGGCCGATGAGGTCGTCGCGTTCGCCGAGGAGCACGGACTCCCGATCGCCATCAAAGCCGCCTTCGGCGGCGGCGGACGCGGCCTGAAGGTCGCCCGCACGCTGGAGGAAGTGCCCGAGCTGTACGAGTCCGCGGTGCGCGAGGCCGTCGCCGCCTTCGGCCGCGGCGAGTGCTTCGTCGAGCGGTACCTGGACAAGCCGCGGCACGTGGAGACCCAGTGCCTCGCCGACCAGCACGGCAACGTCGTCGTCGTGTCGACGCGTGACTGCTCTCTCCAGCGCCGCCACCAGAAGCTGGTGGAGGAGGCGCCCGCGCCGTTCCTGAACGCCGAGCAGAACGCGGAGCTGTACCGCGCGTCCAAGGCCATCCTCAAGGAGGCCGGTTACGTCGGCGCCGGCACCGTCGAGTTCCTCGTCGGCACGGACGGCACGATCTCCTTCCTCGAGGTCAACACCCGGCTTCAGGTGGAGCACCCGGTCACCGAAGAGGTCACCGGCATCGACCTGGTCCGCGAGATGTTCCGGATCGCCGACGGCGAGAAGCTCGGCTACGACGACCCGGCGCTGCGCGGCCACTCGTTCGAGTTCCGCATCAACGGCGAGGACCCGGGCCGCAACTTCCTTCCCGCGCCCGGCACGGTGACGTCCTTCGTCCCGCCGTCCGGCCCGGGTGTCCGGCTCGACGCGGGCGTGGAGACCGGCTCGGTCATCGGCCCCGCGTGGGACTCGCTGCTGGCCAAGCTCATCATCACCGGCGCGACGCGCGAGCAGGCGCTGCAGCGTGCGGCGCGGGCGCTGGCGGAGTTCCAGGTGGAGGGCATGGCCACGGCCATCCCGTTCCACCGTGCGGTCGTCGTCGACCCCGCGTTCGCACCGGCCGACGGCAACCCGTTCACGGTCCACACCCGGTGGATCGAGACCGAGTTCGTCAACGACATCAAGCCCTTCGCCGCTCCGGTCGACATCGAGGCGGAGGATGAGCCGGGCCGCGAGACGGTCGTCGTCGAGGTCGGCGGCAAGCGGCTCGAGGTCTCGCTGCCGTCGTCGCTGGGCATGACGCTCGCGCGTACGGCCGCGGCGGGTGGCGCGAAGCCGAAGCGCCGCGTCGCGAAGAAGTCCGGCCCCGCCGCCTCGGGCGACACCCTCGCCTCCCCGATGCAGGGCACGATCGTCAAGGTCGCGGTCGAGGAGGGCCAGGAGGTCAAGGAGGGCGACCTCGTCGTCGTGCTCGAGGCGATGAAGATGGAGCAGCCGCTGAACGCGCACCGCTCCGGGACGATCAAGGGACTGGCGGCGGAAGTGGGCGCGTCGCTCACGTCCGGCGCGGTGATCTGCGAGATCAAGGACTGAGCCTCGCCTCTGTGCGTCTCTGTGTGGGCCTTCCGGGTACATCCGGCGGGCCCACACGTGCGCAAGGGCGTACGGCATTCTGGATGCCATGACCACGAGCACGGGCACGAGTACGGAGGCCGGTACGGAGACGGGGACGGCCCGGCCGATGCGGGCCGACGCGCGCCGCAACTACGAGCGGCTGCTCGTCGAGGCGCGTGCCGCCTTCGCGGAGCACGGGACGGACGCCTCGCTCGAGGACATCGCGCGGCGGGCGGGTGTCGGCATCGGGACGCTGTACCGGCACTTCCCGAACCGTCATGCGCTCATGAACGCGGTCTTCCAGGAGGCGCTGGCGTCGCTGCTGGAGCGGTCGCGGGAGCTGGCCTCGGCGGAGCAGCCGTGCGCGGCGCTCGTGGAGTGGCTGCGCGCCATCATCACCCATGCGGGTGAGTACCGGGGCGTGGCACGGGCGCTCATGTCCGCGTCCCTGTCCCAGTGCAGTGTCCCCCTCCGCGAAGCGGGCGCCCAACTCCTTGCGCGCGCCCAGGAGACGGGCACGGTCCGCGCCGATGTGTCGATCGGCGACCTCATGCAGCTCACCAACGCGATCGCCCTGGCCGCGGAGCAGGCCCCGGACGACCCGGGCCTCCCGGACCGTCTGCTGACGCTGACGCTGCGGGGTTTGAGGCCCTGACGAGGCGGGGCTACGCGGACCCGTTGCCGCCAGGTGGGTGGTTCGTGCCCGCCCGTCCCCCTGCGGAACGACTGCCCACGAATCACGGGGCGGAACGACTGCCCACAAACCATGGGGCACCCGCTCACCGGGCTCAGCCACCGGGGCCGGCCCCCGAGGGGGACGCGCAGGGGTCGCGTTCTGGACGTGAAGGCGCCCGCAGCTCGCGCGGAGCGCGGCGAGGACCGACAGTCCGGGACACGAGCCCCGGAGCGGACCCCGACGGCAACCGCACGGCACGGGCCGACCCCACACACCCAGCCCGTCCCGCGCCGGAGGACGGACACCCCGGACGCCGACCCGGCACCGGGTCACCCCGCACCCCGCACGGCCCAGCCGCGGGCGCCGGGCAGCCGCGGGGTCCGGGGGCGGCTGCGGGGGCACGGGGGCGTCAGGCCCCGTGAGTGATCAGCGGCGTCGGAGGTCCGCCACCCGCACGCGGTCCGGCTGGTCCGCCGTGAGGGCCGCCGCCGTGGGGGCCTGGCGCAGGCCGGGGTGGGTACGGCGCTGGCCCGGGAGCGGGACCTCACGGCGAGGGCGCGCACTCTCACCGCCGCCCGCCACCGCGACCTGGACCCCCTGGTCCGCAAGAGCCTGGAGCTCCGTCGCCGCCCGGTCGTCGTGCGGCGGCGGCTCGTCCGTCACCAGCCGCGTGATCACATCCGTCGGCACCGTCTGGAACATCGTGTCCGTGCCCAGCTTGGTGTGGTCCGCGAGGACCACCACCTCCGCCGCGGCCTGGACCAGCGCCCGGTCCACACTCGCCGACAGCATGTTGGACGTGGACAGCCCGCGCTCCGCGGTCAGCCCGCTGCCCGACAGAAAGGCCCGGGAGACCCGCAGC
The DNA here is from genome assembly GCF_053594115.1 of Streptomyces sp. NPDC001970. Classification (NCBI taxonomy): domain Bacteria; kingdom Bacillati; phylum Actinomycetota; class Actinomycetes; order Kitasatosporales; family Streptomycetaceae; genus Streptomyces; species Streptomyces sp. NPDC001970. Next base: position 110,348 of record NZ_JBSFDW010000001.1, read on the forward strand.
CCCTGCAGCGACTGCTCCGCCCCGCTGCCGACCAGCGCATAGTTCGAGCCACGCAGCGTGCCCCCGGTCATGACGACCTCGACACGGTTTGCATGTGCCAGCGCCTGCGCCACCAGCAGGGAGTTGGTGACCACGGTCAGCCCCGGGACCCGCGCGAGCCGGCGCGCCAGCTCCTGCGTGGTCGTCCCCGCGCCGACCACGATGGCCTCGCCTTCTTCGACCAGGGCCGCGGCTGCGTCGGCGATGGCCGTCTTCTCCGCGGTCGCGAGATGGGATTTCTGCGGGAAGCCGGACTCTCGCGTGAATCCGCCCGGCAGTACCGCACCGCCATGCCGGCGGTCGAGGAGTCCTTCTGCCTCCAGTGCCCGCACGTCGCGCCGTACGGTCACTTCGGAGGTCTGGACGACGCGGGCGAGCTCACGGAGCGAGACCGCCCCGTTGGCCCGCACCATTTCGAGGATCAATTGACGACGTTCTGCAGCGAACACGAAACTGACAGTAACCCCAGCGGCCGATAGTTTTCAGCACTATGCGCCGAATTGGCGAAGTTGCGCACACCGCGGAACGAAATGTGATAAGGCGACGCCGACTGCCTCACGGGATCGCCTCGCTTGGCCCCGCTTGGCCGCGATTGGCCCGGCTTACACCACGCTCGTCGTCTTCCGCGTGTGCAACTGGCGTGCCACCTCTGCGATCGAGCCCGACAGCGAGGGGTACACGGTGAAAGCGTTTGCGATCTGTTCGACCGTCAGATTGTTGTCGACCGCGATCGAGATGGGGTGGATCAGTTCCGATGCACGCGGGGACACGACCACTCCGCCGACGACGATTCCGGTGCCCGGGCGGCAGAAGATCTTGACGAAGCCGTCCCGGATACCCTGCATCTTCGCCCGCGGGTTGCGCAGCAGCGGCAGCTTGACGACACGGGCGTCGATGACGCCGCCGTCGACGTCCGCCTGCGTGTAGCCGACCGTCGCGATCTCGGGGTCGGTGAAGACGTTCGAGGAGACCGTCTTGAGGTTCAGCGGGGCCACCGCGTCGCCCAGGAAGTGGTACATCGCGATCCGGCCCTGCATCGCGGCGACCGAGGCCAGGGCGAAGACGCCGGTGACGTCACCCGCGGCGTACACGCCCGGCGCGGAGGTGCGGGAGACCTTGTCGGTCCAGATGTGGCCGGACTCGGTGAGGCGGACCCCGGCCTCCTCCAGGCCCATCCCCGCGGAGTTGGGGATCGCGCCGACGGCCATGAGGCAGTGCGTTCCGGAGATGACACGGCCGTCGGCCAGGGTCACCTCGACGCGGTCGCCGACACGCTTGGCGGACTGGGCGCGGGAGCGGGCCATGACGTTCATGCCGCGCCGCCGGAACACGTCCTCCAGGACGGCCGCGGCGTCCGGGTCCTCGCCCGGGAGCACGCGGTCGCGCGAGGAGACCAGAGTGACCCGCGAGCCCAGTGCCTGGTACGCACCGGCGAACTCGGCACCCGTGACACCGGAGCCGACCACGATGAGCTCTTCGGGGAGCTCGGTCAGGTCGTACACCTGGGTCCAGTTGAGGATGCGCTCCCCGTCGGGCTGCGCGTCCGGGATCTCGCGCGGGTGACCGCCGGTCGCGAGCAGCACGGCGTCGGCGGTGAGGCGCTCCTCGCTGCCGTCCGCCGCGGTGACGACCACCTGGCGGGAGCCGTCCATGGCCTGCTGTCCGTCGAGCCGGCCGCGGCCGCGCATGACGCGGGCGCCCGCACGCGTGACGGATGCGGTGATGTCGTGGGACTGGGCGAGCGCGAGCCGCTTCACCCGTCGGTTGACCTTGCCGAGGTCCACGCCGACGATCCGGGCTGCCTGCTCGACGTGCGGGGTGTCGTCGGCGACGATGATGCCGAGCTCCTCGTGCGAGGAGTCGAAGTTCGTCATCACCTCGGCGGTGGCGATCAGGGTCTTCGAGGGTACGCAGTCGGTGAGGACGGACGCGCCGCCGAGGCCGTCGCAGTCGACGACGGTCACCTCCGCGCCGAGCTGGGCGCCCACCAGGGCCGCCTCGTATCCGCCGGGTCCGCCACCGATGATCACGATCCGGGTCACTGGGGTTACGCCTCGCGCTCTCGCTCTGCCGGGTGGTCGGTCGAACCCATTGTCCCGCACGCCTCAAGGTGCTTCGCGCCGGGGCCCGGGGCCGGCCCGCGCCGGGCGAGGTGGCGCGGCGGGGCGCCATGCAGGGTGAGCGGGACAGGTCGGCGGGACAGGCGGTCACCGCTCCCCCTCCCGTACCCTCGATCCCATGTCGCTCTACGCCGCGTACGCCGGCAACCTCGACGCGCGGCTGATGACCCGCCGCGCCCCGCACTCCCCGCTGCGCGGCACGGGCTGGCTCAACGGCTGGCGGCTGACGTTCGGCGGGGAGCAGATGGGCTGGGAAGGTGCGCTGGCCACGATCGTGGAGGCGCCGCGCTCCCAGGTCTTCGTCGCGCTGTACGACATCGCACCGCTGGACGAGGACTCCATGGACCGCTGGGAGGGTGTCGGCCTCGACATCTACCGGCGGATGCGGGTGCGCGTGCACACGTTGGACGGCGAGGAGCCCGCCTGGGTGTACGTCCTGAACGGATACGAGGGCGGGCTGCCGTCCGCGCGCTATCTGGGCGAGATCGCCGACGCGGCCGAGTCGGCCGGCGCGCCGCACGACTACGTGATGGAGCTGCGCAAGCGTCCGTGCTGATGCCGCGGCTCCCGGCCGTGGCGGTGTCCGCGGCTTCTTGTTCGGCTGCCTGTCCGGGCTCTTGTGCATAACGACGAGGAAAGCGCTGCAGAGTCGTGAGCATCGTCATCTACGCGCGTAGGGTTTCACGGGCTACCCTTTTCCCGTGAACGTTTCTGTTACCCACCCGGACCCCCACGCCGCCGCCACCGACGCCGCCGCACGCCTGCGCGAGCTCACGGGCGCCGAGACCCACGACGTCGCCCTGGTGATGGGCTCCGGCTGGGCGCCGGCCGTCGACGCCCTCGGCGCGCCCGAGGCCGAGTTCCCGGCCACCGACCTGCCCGGCTTCCCGCCGCCCGCCGTCGAGGGCCACGGCGGCAAGATCCGCTCGTACAAGATCGGCGACAAGCGCGCACTGGTCTTCCTCGGCCGCACGCACTACTACGAGGGCCGTGGCGTCGCCGCCGTCGCCCACGGTGTGCGCACCGCCGTCGCCGCCGGCTGCAAGACCGTCGTCCTCACGAACGGCTGCGGCGGTCTGCGCGAGGGCATGCGTCCCGGGCAGCCCGTGCTGATCAGCGACCACATCAACCTCACGGCCACGTCGCCGATCGTCGGCGCGAACTTCGTGGACCTGACCGACCTGTACTCGCCGCGGCTGCGCGCGCTGTGCAAGGAGGTCGACGCGTCGCTGGAGGAGGGCGTGTACGTCCAGTTCCCCGGCCCGCACTACGAGACCCCGGCCGAGATCAACATGGTCCGTGTGATGGGCGGCGACCTCGTTGGCATGTCCACGGTCCTGGAGGCGATCGCGGCGCGCGAGGCGGGCGCGGAGGTGCTGGGCATCTCCCTGGTCACCAACCTCGCGGCAGGCCTCTCGGGCGAGCCCCTCAACCACGAGGAGGTCCTCCAGGCGGGCCGCGACTCGGCTGCGCGCATGGGCGACCTGCTCACCAAGGTCCTGGCGCGTATCTGATCCCCGGGGCCTGACGCCCCCGGACCCCCGCGGCTGCCCGGCGCCCGCGGCTGGGCCGTGCGGGGTGCGGGGTGACACGGTGCCGGGTCGGCGTCCGGGGTGTCCGTCCTCCGGCGCGGGACGGGCTGGGTGTGTGGGGTCGGCCCGTGCCGTGCGGTTGCCGTCGGGGTCCGGCCCCGGTGGCTGAGCCCGGTGAGCGGGTGCCCCATGGTTTGTGGGCAGTCGTTCCGCCCCGTGATTCGTGGGCAGTCGTTCCGCAGGGGGACGGGCGGGCACGAACCACCCACCTGGCGGCAGACGGACACGCAGCCCGACTCGGGTGACCGGGCGACACGTGCCCGGAGCGGGTAGGCGTACCCGCAGACACACGCATACGCACACAACGACATCAGAGAGGCACACCGTGGCGCAGGACCTGATCGCGCAGGCCCAGGCTTGGCTGGCCGAGGACCCCGACGCGGAGACCCGGGACGAGCTGGGCAAGCTCATCGAGGCCCAGGACACCGACGAGCTCGCCGCCCGGTTCGCCGGGACGCTGCAGTTCGGGACCGCCGGGCTCCGCGGTGAGCTGGGGGCGGGCCCGATGCGGATGAACCGCGTCGTGGTCATCCGCGCCGCCGCGGGGCTCGCCGCACACCTCAAGGCCCAGGGCCACACCGACGGGCTCGTCGTCATCGGATACGACGCCCGCTACAAGTCCGCCGACTTCGCCCGCGACACCGCCGCCGTCATGGTCGGCGCCGGCCTGCGCGCCGCCCTGCTGCCGCGCCCGCTGCCGACGCCCGTGCTCGCTTACGCCATCAGGCACCTGGGCGCCGTCGCGGGCGTCGAGGTGACCGCCAGCCACAACCCGCCCCGGGACAACGGTTACAAGGTCTACCTCGGCGACGGTTCCCAGATCGTGCCCCCCGCGGACGGCGAGATCGCGGCCCGGATCGACGCGGTGGGCAGCCTGCACGACGTGCCGCTGCCGGAGGCCGGCTGGGAGACCCTCGGGGACGAGGTCCTGGAGGCGTATCTGGCCCGTACGGACGCCGTGCTGAACCCCCACTCCCCCCGTACCGCCCGCGTCGTCCACACGGCCCTGCACGGCGTCGGCAAGGACGTGGTGCTTGCGGCCTGGGAGCGGGCGGGGTTCCCCGCGCCGGTGCTCGTCGAGGAGCAGGCCGAGCCGGACCCCGCGTTCCCGACCGTCGCCTTCCCCAACCCGGAGGAGCCGGGCGCGATGGACCTCGCCTTCGCGAAGGCGCGCGAGACCCGGCCGGACGTCGTCATCGCCAACGACCCGGATGCCGACCGCTGCGCCGTGGCCGTCCCCGACGACAGTGCGGACCGAGGCTGGCGGATGCTCCGCGGCGACGAGGTCGGCGCACTGCTCGCCGCGCACCTCGTCCACAAGGGTGCGCGCGGAACGTTCGCCGAGTCGATCGTGTCGTCGTCGCTGCTGGGGCGGATCGCCGAGGCGGCCGGGCTCCGTCACGAGGAGACCCTGACCGGCTTCAAGTGGATCTCGCGCGTCGAGGGCCTGCGGTACGGCTACGAGGAAGCGCTCGGCTACTGCGTCGACCCCGACGGCGTACGCGACAAGGACGGCATCACCGCCGCGCTGCTCGTCGCCGAGCTGGTGTCGGAGCTCAAGGAGCAGGACCGTACGCTCTCCGACCTGCTCGACGACCTCGCCGTCGAGCACGGACTGCACGCCACCGACCAGCTGTCGGTGCGCGTGGAGGACCTGAGCGTCATCGCGAACGCGATGCGGGCGCTGCGCGAGCAGCCGCCCGTGCTGCTGGCCGGGCTGCAGGTCGTCGAGGCGGAGGACCTGACGAAGGGCAGCGAGAAGCTGCCGCCGACGGACGGCCTGCGGTACTACCTGGAGGGCGAGTTCAAGGCCCGCGTCATCGTCCGCCCGAGCGGCACCGAGCCCAAGCTGAAGTGCTACCTGGAGGTCGTGGTCCCGGTCGCCGACGCGAGCGGGCTGGCGAGCGCCCGGGCGCGGGCGGCGGAGGTGCTGGACGCGATCAAGCGCGACCTGGCGGCCGCGGCCGGCATCTGACGCCCGGCTCCCCGGCAGCCCGCTCGGCGTTCTCCGAGAACGGACGCCCCGGCCCGCCGGTCGGTGCCGGGCCGCCCGCCACAGGTGCGCCGCCCGGGCGGGTCGGGCGCCGAACCCCGAACGGGTGAATCCCGTACGGCAGTCGACGCAGCGCCCCGTGCCCTCGCGCGGCCCAGCGGCGAAGGTGACCCCGGTACCGCCCGCCGAGTCACCGGAGCTGCCGCAGTGCCCCCGATCGCGACACACCGCCCGACCGTCCCCGCCTCCCGTCGGCCACCGGCCCCGGGGGGCGGTGGCGTACCAGGTGGGGAGGGCCGGTTGGTCCGGGCGCTGGAGCGGGCGGCGCCCGCGCTGGTCGGGTATCTCGTGGTGCGGCTGTTCGGGCTGCTGGTGCTCGCGCGGTGGGCGCACATCCAGGAGCGCGGCATTTGGCCGACGCTCGCCACGACATGGGACTCCAACTGGTATCTCGGCATCGCCGACCACGGGTACCAGCGGGAGCTCGGCACCACGCTGGACTCGAACAACCTGGCCTTCTTCCCGCTCTACCCGGCCCTGGTGAAGGCCGCCGCGGCGGTGACGCCCGGCAGCAGGGCCTCCGTCGCGCTCGTGATCGCGGCCGTGGCGTCGCTGGTCGCGGCGTGGGGGATCTTCGCGGTCGGCGACCGGCTCCACGGGCAGCGCGCCGGGACCGTGCTGGCGGTGCTGTGGGGCGCGTACCCCGTCGCGGTCGTCCAGTGGATGGGCTACACCGAGTCGCTCTTCACGGCGCTCACCGCATGGTCGCTGTACGCGACGCTCAACGACCGCTGGACGTGGGCCGGTTCGCTCGCCGTACTGGCAGGGCTGACCCGGCCCACGGGGATCGCCCTCGCCGCGGCCGTGACCGTCGCGGGGCTCCTGGCGTACGTACGCACGCGCGACCGGCGGGCGCTCGCGGGCGCGCTGCTCGCACCGCTGGGGTGGTGCGGCTACGTCGCCTGGGTCGGGCAGCGCGTCGGGCGCTGGGACGGCTACTTCGCCGTGCAGGAACTGTGGCGCAACCAGTGGGACGGCGGGCGGTCGACGCTGGTCCAACTGCGCCAGCACCTCGCCTACGACGCGAGCCCGATGCTCTTCCTGGTGCTGGTGTCGGTCGTCCTGGTGGGGTCGGTGGGGCTGTATCTGCTCTGTCTGACGGACCGCCAGCCACTGGTGCTGCTCGTCTTCACGGGGGTGCTGCTGGTGATCGTCCTCGGCAGCGGCGGCGTCTACTTCCCGCGCGCCCGCTTCCTCCTGCCCGCCTTCCCGCTGCTCCTGCCGATCGCGGTGGCCGTGGCGCGGGCCCGGCGTCCGGTCGCGTTGGTGGTGCTGGGCGGGGCGGCGCTGTCGTCGGCGTGGCTCGGTGCGTATGCGCTGCTGGTGTGGACGGGGCCGCCGTAAGGGGCCGTGGAAGGCTCAGACCAGGACCGGCAGCGAGAGGCGCATCCGCAGACCCCTCTCCAGCGGCTCGGCGGCGACACTGCCGCCGTACGTCTCGGCGACCTGGCGCACGATGGCGAGGCCGAGCCCCGAGCCGGGCAGCGAGCGCGCCGCCGGTGAGCGGTAGAAGCGGTCGAAGACGTACGGCAGGTCCGCCGCCGGGATGCCGGGCCCCTGGTCGCTGATCGTGACGGTGCCGCAGGACGTCACGCGGACCAGTACGTGGCCGTCGTCGGGGCTCCACTTGACCGCGTTGTCGACGAGGTTGCCGACGGCACGCTCCAGCGCGTCGGGGTCCGCGTGCACGAGGCACTCGGAGAGCTCCGTGCGGAGGGAGACGCGGGGGGAGCGGGCGGCGGCGCGGGCCGCCACCCGCTCGGCCACGAGGTCCAGCCGGGTGTCCTCGGTGTGGACCGGTGCGTGCCCGTAGCGGCCGAGGTCCACCAGGTCGTTGACGAGCAGCTTGAGCTCCTCGGCCTGGATGCGCGCCTCGCGCACCAGCGCGGGGGCGTGTGGATCGGCCACCCCCTGGGCCTCGTCGAGGAGTTCGAGATTGGTGGTGAGGCTGGTCAGCGGCGTCCGCAGCTCATGGGACGCGTCGGCGACCAGCCGCCGCTGGGCCTGCACCGACTCGTCGACGGCGGTCATCATCGCGGTGAAGGAGCGGGCGAGGCGGGCGATCTCGTCCCGGCCGCCGATGTCGATCCGCGCCGTCAGGTCCTGGGTCTGCGCCACGTGCTCGACGGTGTCGGTGAGACGGCGTACGGGGCGCAGCACCCGTCCGGCGGCGAGTCGGGCGGCGGCCGCGGCGAGCAGGCTCCCGCCGACGGTGATCGCGACGAGCAGCGCCTTCATCTCGTCGAGGGTGGACTCGAAGACCGACTCCGGCACGGCCGTCCGTACGAGGATCCCGTCCGCGCCGGCCAGCGACGCCGTGTAGACCCGGTACCGCGAGCCCCCGTACTCGGCGTCCTGGAAGTAGGGCTCCGTCTTGCCCAGGGCCACCAGCATGTCCCGTTCGGTGACCTCGATGAAGCCCGTGGTGGGACCCTCGCCGGCCGTGAGGGGCAGGAACTGCAGCAGGGTCGAGCCGATCTTCACCGGCTTGCGCGGGACGAGTTCGGTGGCGTTCGGCTTCCGGGGCGCCGCACCGCCCTGCCGCCGCGCGCCCTCCGCCGCCGCCTTCTTCTTGCGTACCAGAGCGTCGAACAGGGCCCCGGCGTCGCGGTCGGCGGCGGAGACCAGGGTGCTCTCGTACTGCCGGTGCAGATTGGCGCTGAGCGTCGGATAGAGGACCAGCGAGGCGAGCAGCAGGGCCGCGCACACCACGACACCGCCCGCGAGGGCGACCCGGTTGCCGAGGCTCACGGCTCCTCCCGCAGGACGTAGCCGAGGCCGCGGACCGTCTGGATCAGCCGGGGCTCTCCCCCGGACTCCAGCTTGCCGCGCAGATAACTGATGTAGACCCACAGGGCGTTGGAGGAGGGGCCGAAGTGGTACCCCCAGACCGCGTCGAAGATCAGCGACCTGCTGAGCACCCGCCGCGGATTGCGGACGAAGAGCTCGAGCAGCGCGTACTCGGTCCGGGTCAGATCGAGGACCCGGCCGCCACGCCTCGCCCGGCAGGCGGCCACGTCGAACTCGAGGTCCGCGAAGCGGATCACCTCCTCCTGCGCGGCGCCGCCGCGCCGCAGCAGGGCCCGGATCCGCGCTCTCAGCTCGTCCAGTGCGAAGGGCTTGACCAGGTAGTCGTCGGCACCCGCATCCAGTCCGGCGACCCGGTCCTCGACCAGGTCGCGGGCCGTCAGCATGAGGATCGGGGTGCGGTCGCCGCGCGACCTGATCCGGCGGCAGATCTCCAGCCCGTTCGGCTCGGGCATCAGCACGTCGAGTACGACGGCGTCCGGGCGGGCGCCCGCATAGACCTCCAGGGCCGCGTTTCCGTTCGCGGCCTCGGAGACCTCGTACCCGTCCCTGGTCAGGGCGCGGGTCAGCGAGAGGCGCACCGCCGCGTCGTCGTCCACCACCATCACACGCATGGCCGTAAATCTCCGTACTGCTGGATCGGGGTTCGCCAAGGGCGGCAGGTAAAACGGCGGGGGGACGGCCGGCGCGGGCGACGGGGCGCACACGCTCCGGCCGACACCCGGTCAGTTGTCCGGCTTGTGCTCCCGCAGGTCCTTCCACACCTCGGTCAGGGCGTCAGCGAGCTTCGGCAGCTTGCCGTCCCTGCCCGTTCCGTCCTTCTCCACGTGGCAGACCAGCCCCTCGCGGAGCTTCCTGCCGGGCCCCTGCGCCCCCTCCTTGCCTGCCTCCTCGCGTACCTTCTCCAGCTTCTCCCTGAGCGTCGTGCGCTGCTCCTCGATCAGCCGCGGAAGCTTCTCGGGCGCCACCTCGCGCGCCTTCCTGATCTTCTCCTCGACCCGCGCGCGCTCCTCCTCGGTCAGTTCCCGGAGCTTCTTGGGCACCTCCTCGAACGTGTCCCTCAGCTTCGCGCGCTCCTCCTCGGTGAGCTTCGCCGGCGACTCGTTCCTCGCCTCGCGCGCCTTCTCCAGCTTCTCCTTGAGCCTCGCGCGCTCCTCCTCGGTGAGCTTCTCGGGGATGACGACGCACCCCTTGCCCTTGTCGCCCTCGCCGTCGGCCCCGGCCCCGGCCTGGTCCTGCCGGTCCGCGGCCGGGCTGCTCGTACCCGGCGTGGCCGCGGAGGCCGCCACCGAGCCGGTCGTCACCCCGGTCACCGCGGCGAACACCGCTGCCGCGGCGACCCAACGCGCGTTGATGCGCATGCTCGTTCTCCTTCGCTGTGCGGGTGCGCGGCTTCTGCCGTCGCCCATCAGCGAGCAGACCACCCCCGGCTCAGCGGAACTCTCGGGAAAGCTTAGAAACGCCTTAATACGCGTGTGGCCGCTACGGCTGCGCCGCGCGGCTTGCCGCCCGCCCGGAGGCGCTCAGCAGGGTCTGGGTCGGTGCGACGGCCGCCAGGGCGCCCGCGGTGAGGTGGAAGCCGGTGGCGAACGCGCTGCCCGCCGGCGGCGCCGCCCCGGATTGGGCGTGGAGGAGGGCGTGGGAGTCCGGTGCGTTCGCCCTGCGGCGCGAGACCTGCGCGACCATGGCTCCCGTCCCCTGCCCCGCGAGGGGCGTACGAGGGACCAGCCGGCGCCCACCTGCGGAGACAGGTGACGGGACGGACCCGCAGCGGAAGCGGAGCGCGACAGGACCCATGCGTGTGGGGCGCGCGTGGGGCGGAACCGGCGTGGGCCCGACGTGTGCAGCGGGAATGCCCTGCAGGGACCGGCGTGGGCCCGACGTGTGCAGCGGGAATGCCCTGCAGGGACCGGCGTGGCGGACCGGTGATGAGCAGGACCGTGATGAGCAGGACGAGTGATGAGCAGGACGAGTGATGAGCGGGACCGCGTGGCGGACCGGCGTTCGCCCGGCTCAGCCGGTGGCCAGCAGCACCACGAGGGCAACCGCACCTGCCGCCGCGGGACCGATGACCTCGTAGGCCCAGCGCACCTGCGGCTCCCCCTGCGCACCCGGGCGGCCGGCGCTGCGCTCGGCCAGCTCCCGCAGGTCCGCGACCGTCTGGTCGGCGGGCGCCAGGCGGGACGTGGAGTCGGTGACGTCCGCGGTCACGGACGTACGGCCGTGGGGGTCGTCGTGGGCGGCCATCGCCTGGCGGCGGGCGGCCCGCTTGCGCTGCCGCAGCGACACCGGCACGGCCCACAGCTGGTACTTGACGCCCTTCTGCGTGAAGACCTCGCTGGAGTAGCCGGCGCGCACATCCGCGATCGCCGCCCAGGGAACCGTGATCGTGCGGAACGGGTTCCTGATCCGCAGCCGGTCGTCATTCACGTACACGGCGGGCCGCAGCGTGAACGCGACGATCAAAGGCACCACGAAGAGCAGCCCCGCGAGCCCCAGCCACGGCGTGCGGCCCTCGCCGCGCACCAGCGCGTCCACGCCGATCCAGCAGACCAGCGCCAGCATCAGCGCACCGGCGGCCATGGCGGGCTTCGACCGGAAGACGCGGTCGGCGTAGGTCGGCTCGGGGTCGGGGGCGCGGCTCGTCATGCTCCTGATTCTGCCTCACGCGTCTCAGGGGACGAGATCGGCGTACACGATGATGTTGTCGGGCCGGTGGCCGTCGGTGAGCTCCCCGCCGCAGGTGATGAGCCGCAGCTCGGGACGGGCGGTGTCGCCGTAGACCTTCCGCGTCGGGAAGGCCTTCTTGCTCACCTGTTCCAGCTCCCGGACCCGGAAGGCGGCGGTGCTGCCGTCGGCGCGCGCGACACTGATCTCGCCCCCGACGCGGACCTTGGCGACGTCCTTCAGCACGGCCGGGCCCTTCACCGTGTCGAAGTGGCCGATCAGGACGGCCGGTCCGGTCTCGCCGGGCGTGACGCCCGGGCCGTACCAGCCGATCCGGTCCGCGTCCGCCACGGACGGCACCTCGACGCTGCCGTCGGCGGCGAGGCCGAGCTCCGGTACGGGCCCGGTGTCGACCCCGGCGGCGGGAATCCGGACCCGGACCGGCTTCGACTTCGCCCTCGGCGCAGCCCCCGTCGCCGGCGCGGCGGTGGCGGGCCTCACCTGGGCGGTCGGGACCGCGGGCTGTGCGGACCAGGCGTTCCCGGCATCGGAGTCACGGCCGGCGAATCCGGCTCCGGCGGCGGCCGGGGCCGTGAGGGTGAGCAGCGCGGCGGCGATGCGTCTGGCAGGCTGCAGAAACGACGTCGGTGATCACGCGTGCAGGATTCGTCCGGTCCATGTCGCAGAAGTGTGAAAGGCGTCACGTACACACGTGTCCACCTGCGAATTCGCACCTGAATCGCCTTCTGGGGTGTACAGGCCGCTACGCGCGTAGATATGCTCCCCTGGTGACCATGCCCACCATTGCACCTGCATTCGCTGACGTGACCTCGTCCGACAGCGCACTGCGCCGCTTCCTGCACGGGCTCCCCGGTGTCGACCCCGTCGGCCTGGAAGCGCGCGCCGCGTCTCTCGGCACCCGTTCGATCAAGACGACGGCCAAGGCGTACGCCATCGACCTGGCCATCTCGATGATCGACCTGACGACGCTGGAAGGCGCGGACACCCCGGGCAAGGTCCGGGCGCTCGCGGCCAAGGCCGTCCATCCCGATCCGACCGACCGTACGGCCCCGAAGACGGCCGCCGTCTGCGTCTACCCCGACATGGTGGCCACCGCCAAGGCCGCCCTGCAGGGCGCGGACGTCAAGGTCGCCTCCGTCGCCACCGCCTTCCCGGCCGGCCGCGCCGCGCTCGACGTGAAGCTCGCGGACACCCGCGACGCCGTCGCCGCCGGGGCAGACGAGATCGACATGGTGATCGACCGCGGCGCCTTCCTCGCGGGCAACTACATGAAGGTCTTCGAGGAGATCCGGGCCGTGAAGGAGACCTCGGGCGCCGCTCGCCTGAAGGTCATCTTCGAGACCGGCGAGTTGTCCACGTACGACAACATCCGCCGCGCCTCCTGGCTCGGCATGATGGCCGGGGCCGACTTCATCAAGACGTCGACCGGAAAGGTCGCGGTCAACGCGACCCCGGCGAACACCCTGCTCATGCTCGAGGCCGTCCGCGACTTCCGGGCGCAGACTGGAGTGCAGGTGGGCGTGAAGCCCGCCGGCGGCATCCGCACCAGCAAGGACGCGATCAAGTTCCTGGTGCTGGTCAACGAGACCGCGGGCGCGGACTGGCTGGACAACCACTGGTTCCGCTTCGGCGCGTCCAGCCTGCTCAACGACCTGCTGATGCAGCGCCAGAAGCTGGCCACCGGCCGCTACTCCGGCCCCGACTACGTGACGGTGGACTGAGACCCCATGACCATGGACAAGCAGACATCCGTATTCGAGTACGCACCGGCTCCCGAGTCCCGGTCCGTCGTCGACATCGCGCCGTCGTACGGCCTGTTCATCGACGGCGAGTTCACCGACGCCGCCGACGGCAGGGTCTTCAAGACGGTCTCCCCGTCCACCGAGGAGGTCCTCTCCGAGGTCGCCCAGGCGGGTGCCGAGGACGTCGACCGCGCCGTGAGGGCCGCGCGCAAGGCGTTCGAGAAGTGGTCCGCGCTGCCGGGCTCCGAGCGCGCCAAATACCTCTTCCGTATCGCCCGGATCATCCAGGAGCGCAGCCGTGAGCTGGCCGTCCTGGAGACCCTGGACAACGGAAAGCCGATCAAGGAGACCCGCGACGCGGACCTCCCGCTGGTCGCGGCGCACTTCTTCTACTACGCGGGCTGGGCCGACAAGCTCGACCACGCCGGCTACGGCCCGAACCCCCGTCCGCTGGGCGTCGCCGGGCAGGTCATTCCGTGGAACTTCCCGCTGCTGATGCTCGCGTGGAAGATCGCCCCGGCGCTCGCCACCGGCAACACGGTGGTCCTGAAGCCCGCCGAGACCACCCCGCTGTCCGCCCTGTTCTTCGCGGACATCTGCCGTCAGGCCGGGCTGCCGAAGGGTGTCGTCAACATCCTTCCCGGTTACGGGGACACGGGCGCCGCGCTCGTCGGGCACCCGGACGTCGACAAGGTCGCCTTCACCGGTTCGACGGCGGTCGGCAAGGCCATCGCCCGCTCCGTGGCCGGTACGGACAAGAAGGTCACCCTGGAGCTGGGCGGCAAGGGCGCCAACATCGTCTTCGACGACGCCCCCATCGACCAGGCCGTCGAGGGCATCGTCGGCGGCATCTTCTTCAACCAGGGCCAGGTCTGCTGCGCGGGCTCGCGTCTGCTCGTACAGGAGTCGATCCAGGACGAGCTGCTCGACTCGCTGAAGCGGCGCCTCGCGACCCTGCGCCTCGGCGACCCGCTGGACAAGAACACCGACATCGGCGCGATCAACTCGGCCGAGCAGCTGGCCCGGATCACGGCCCTCACCGAGACCGGCGAGGCCGAGGGCGCCGAGCGCTGGACCGCGCCGTGCGAACTGCCGTCGTCCGGCTACTGGTTCGCGCCGACGCTCTTCACGAACGTCACGCAGGCGCACACCGTCGCCCGCGACGAGATCTTCGGCCCGGTGCTGTCGGTCCTGACGTTCCGTACGCCGGACGAGGCCGTCGCCAAGGCCAACAACAGCCAGTACGGCCTGTCGGCGGGCATCTGGACGGAGAAGGGCTCCCGCATCCTCGCGGTGGCGAACAAGCTCCGCGCGGGTGTGGTGTGGGCCAACACCTTCAACAAGTTCGACCCGACCTCGCCCTTCGGCGGCTACAAGGAATCGGGCTTCGGCCGCGAGGGCGGCCGCCACGGTCTGGAGGCCTACCTCGCCCCGTCGACCCCGGAGGGGGAGCGCAAGTGAGTCCCGTCGAGCAGACGCGTCTGTCCGTCTTCAAGACCTACAAGCTGTACGTCGGGGGCAAGTTCCCCCGGAGCGAGAGCGGCCGGGTGTACGAGGTGACCGACTCCAAGGGCAACTGGCTGGCCAACGCACCGCTGTCCTCCCGCAAGGACGCCCGGAACGCGGTCGTCGCGGCGCGCAAGGCGTTCGGCGCGTGGTCGGGCGCGACCGCGTACAACCGGGGCCAGATCCTCTACCGCATCGCCGAGATGCTGGAGGGCCGCAGGGACCAGTTCGTGCGCGAGGTCGCCGACGCCGAGGGCCTGTCGAAGTCCAAGGCCGGCGCGGTCGTGGACGCCGCGATCGACCGCTGGGTCTGGTACGCGGGCTGGACGGACAAGATCGGCCAGATCGTGGGCGGGGCGAACCCGGTCGCGGGCCCGTTCTTCAACCTGTCGACGCCCGAGCCGACCGGTGTGGTCACGGTCCTGGCGCCGCAGAGGTCGTCGTTCCTGGGCCTGGTGTCGGTGATCGCCCCGGCGATCGCGACCGGCAACACGGTCGTCGTGATCGCCTCGGAGCAGGCACCGCTGCCGGCGCTCTCGCTGGGCGAGGTGCTGGCGACGTCCGACCTGCCCGGCGGCGTGGTCAACGTCCTCTCCGGCCGCACGGCCGAGATCGCGGCCCCGCTCGCCGCCCACCAGGACGTCAACGCGATCGACCTGACCGGCGCGGACGAGCAGCTGGCCAAGGAGCTGGAGGTCGCCGCCGCCGACAACCTCAAGCGGATGCTGCGCCCGCGCGACGAGGACTGGTCCGCCGACCCGGGCACGCGGCGCATGACCGCGTTCCTGGAGACGAAGACGGTGTGGCACCCGACGGGTTCGCTGGGCGCGTCCGGCTCGGCGTACTGACGTACAGCGAGACCGCCGTACACCGCGCGAGACCTCCGCACAGCGACCCTGCCGTGCAGCGACGAGGGGCCCGCAGGAAGCTTCCTGCGGGCCCCTCGTGTCCGCCGGGCCGACGGGTCCGTCAGCCGGGCAGCAGGCCGCCCAGCAGCGGGCCTGCGACCGGGAGGTCCGGCGCACTGGCCAGGTCGCCGGTGAGGGTCCGGGTGTTGACCCCCTTGAAGCCTGCGCCCTGGGTGGCGACGCCGTTGTCGAGCGGGTCCACGCCGGTGTTCGCGAGCGGGTTCAGCGGGAGGTGCTCGGCGGTCGCCGCGGTGGTCCGCAGCGCCGCCGCCGGGTCGAGGTCGCCCGCCTGACCCGCCTGCGCCACGCCGGCACCGGCGCCGAGCGCCGCACCGAGCGCGGTGACGGTGAGACCGGCCGATCTGAGCAATGTGGGACGTGCCATGAGAATCCTGCCTCGACGAGAAGTGACAGCTGGAGCACGCAGCGTAGTTCCGGTGTGATGCTCGATACCAACGGGACCTCCGAGGGGTCCCCCACACGGCTGAATGCCCCAGACTGGTGTCCCGTGAATTCCCAACCCCTTCCGACGCGCGTCGTCCTGCTCACCGGGCCCTCGGGTTCCGGCAAGTCGTCCCTCGCCGCCCGCTCCGGCCTCCCGGTGCTGCGCCTCGACGACTTCTACAAGGAAGCGGACGACCCCACGCTCCCGCTGATCACGGGCAGCACGGACATCGACTGGGACTCCCCGGCGTCCTGGGACGCGGACGCGGCGGTCGACGCGGTTGTGGAGCTGTGCCGTACGGGACGTACGACCGTTCCCGTCTACGACATCGCCACCAGTTCGCGGGCCGGGACCGAGACCCTCGACATCGAGCGCACCCCGCTCTTCGTCGCCGAGGGCATCTTCGCGGCGGAGATCGTCGACCCCTGCCGGCAGGCGGGGGTACTGGCCGACGCGCTGTGCCTGCGCGGGCGCCCTTCCACGACCTTCCGCCGACGCCTGCTGCGCGACCTGCGCGAGGGCCGCAAGTCCGTGGCGTTCCTGCTCCGCCGCGGCTGGCGCCTCATGCGCCTGGAACGCGGCATCGTCGCCCGCCAGGCCGCGCTCGGCGCCCACCCGTGCGGCAAGGAGGAGGCCCTCGGCCGCCTCGCCGCCGCGGCGGCGGGCCGCTGCCGCCGTACGCCTGCGGCAAGCGAGGCGTAGCCGCTACGGGTACG
Organism: Streptomyces sp. NPDC001970; assembly: GCF_053594115.1. Lineage (NCBI taxonomy): Bacteria > Bacillati > Actinomycetota > Actinomycetes > Kitasatosporales > Streptomycetaceae > Streptomyces > Streptomyces sp. NPDC001970. The sequence continues at coordinate 126,965 of NZ_JBSFDW010000001.1, forward strand.
GCGTGAGCCGGTGCCGCAGCCGCGGCGTGGGGCCTGTCCAGGTGCCTCGTGCCGGGTCAGCGGCCCGCGCGTCCGTCCTCGAACGCCGGACGGGCTTGATGGTCGGGGTGACCCGGCACGAATGAGTTGCCGTCGGGGGCCGCTCCGGGGTCACCGCACAACGACCCCGGGGCCGACCAGGACCTCTCGGTCCTGACCGGCCCCGGGCTCCCCCGTGTCCCCCGTGTTCCCCCCGTACTCCCTCAGGCCACCAGCTCGCCGAAGGACTCTTCCTCGTCACGGCCGAAGCTGAGGACCTGGTCCTCGCGCAGCCGGCGGAGCGACCGCCAGATGCTCGACTTCACCGTGCCGACACTGATGTCGAGGATGTCCGCGATCTCGGGATCCGTGCGGCCCTCGTAGTAGCGGAGCACCAGCATCGTGCGCTGCAGCTCGGGCAGCCGCGCCAGCGCCTGCCACAGCACCGCCCGCAGTTCCGTGCCGCGCATCGCGTCCGTCTCGCCCACCGTCTCCGGGAGCTCCTCGGTCGGGTACTCGTTCAGCTTGCGGCGGCGCCACGCGCTGATGTGCAGGTTGGTCATGGTCCGGCGCAGATAGCCGCCGACCGCGGCCTTGTCGCTGATGCGATCCCACGCCCGGTACGTCGAGAAGAGCGCGCTCTGCAGCAGGTCCTCGGCCTCGAACCGGTCGCCGGTCAGGTGGTACGCGGTCGCGTACAGGGAGGCGCGGCGCTCCTGCACGTAGGCGGTGAACTCCGCCTCCGACAGACCCCTTGCCTCCGTCAGGGGCGACCCCGTCCGCTCCCCCTCGGCCTCCCCGTACGCGGACCCCCCGTGGCCCCCCTCGTGCGTGGTGTCGACGACCGTGATGTACGTCGTGGCCGGCGTCGACGCCTTGTGCTGGCGCCCGGCGCCGCGAACGCACCCCCGCCCGTTCACGGCGCCGGACTTCTCGGTGCTCCGCACGACGTCGTGCAGACGCGTGACAACTGCGCTTGACGTGGTGCTGTGCAGTGCGTTCATCTCGCGCCCCCCGTCGGTTGGAGTCGGCTGCGGGTCGTCTTCCGGCCCTGTGCGAAAAAGATTGCCCGGGCACCTTCACGCCGGTGTCCGCCGACTGTCACAGGGCTGTCACAGGGCCACGTCGTGGCGGGAGGCGTCCCAACTGTCGAACTCCGGCTCCCCCATGAGTCAGAATGACCTCCGTGCCTTTCCTGTTGCTGATCGAGGACGACGACGCCATCCGCACGGCCCTCGAACTCTCGCTGTCACGCCAGGGCCACCGTGTGGCCACCGCGGCGACGGGAGAGGACGGCCTGAAGCTGCTGCGTGAGCAGCGGCCGGATCTGATCGTGCTGGACGTGATGCTGCCCGGCATCGACGGTTTCGAGGTGTGCCGGCGGATCAGGCGCACGGACCAGCTGCCGATCATCCTGCTGACCGCGCGCAGCGACGACATCGACGTCGTGGTCGGGCTGGAGTCCGGAGCCGACGACTATGTGGTCAAACCCGTGCAGGGCCGTGTCCTGGACGCACGTATCCGGGCCGTACTGCGGCGCGGTGAGCGCGAGTCTACGGACTCGGCGACCTTCGGCTCGCTGGTGATCGACCGTTCCGCGATGACGGTCACCAAGAACGGCGAGGATCTGCAGCTCACGCCGACCGAGCTGCGGCTTCTGCTGGAGCTGAGCCGCCGCCCGGGCCAGGCGCTGTCGCGTCAGCAGCTGCTGCGGCTGGTGTGGGAGCACGACTACCTGGGGGACTCCCGCCTGGTGGACGCGTGCGTGCAGCGGCTGCGGGCGAAGGTGGAGGACGTGCCGTCCTCGCCGACCCTGATCCGTACGGTCCGTGGCGTGGGCTACCGACTGGACGCTCCTCAGTGAGCGACGCACGCGCGGCCGCCGGGCCGCAGCCGTCCACGATGGCCGCACTTCTGCGTCGCGCGGTCGGAGATGGGCCCCCCTCCCAGGCGTCAGCTCTGGGTGAGAACGGGACGGCGCGGTGACGCAGGCCGAGAAAAAGGGTTCCGCGAAGAGAGGCATACTCGCGGGATTCGGGTGGACCAGCCTGCGGCTGCGGCTCGTCGTCGTGTTCGGCCTGGTCGCGTTGACGGCCGCGGTGTCCGCCTCGGGGATCGCGTACTGGCTCAACCGCGAGGCGGTACTGACGCGTACGCAGGACGCGGCGCTGGGCGACTTCCGGCAGGAGATGCAGAACCGGGCCGCGACGCTGCCCGCGCGTCCCACGCAGAGCGAGCTGCAGACGACCGCCGAGCAGATGGCGAGCGGCAACGCCGGTTACAGCGTCGTGCTGCTGGGCGAGCGCGAGGCGGGCAAGCCGATCGTCGGGGCGTCCGACCCCGACGTGTTCACGCTCGACGACGTGCCGAAGTCGCTACGGGACGCGGTCAACGAGCAGCAGCCGGTGACGGCCGGGAACGCGTACCCGTACCACCTGTTCTGGCTGCGGACGCAGCAGGGCAACACGCCCTATCTGGTGGGCGGTACGAGGATCACCGGCGGCGGGCCGACGGGCTACATGTTCAAGTCACTGGACCAGGAGCGGGCGGATCTGAACTCGCTGGCCTGGTCGCTGGGCATCGCCACGGCGCTGGCGCTGGTCGGCTCCGCGCTGATCGCGCATGCCGCGGCGACGACCGTGCTCCGGCCGGTGCGGCGCCTCGGCGAGGCGGCGCGGCAGCTCGGCGAGGGCAAGCTCGACACCCGGCTGAACGTCTCCGGTACGGACGAACTGGCGGAGCTGTCGCGGACGTTCAACCGCGCGGCGGAGTCACTGGAGAAGAAGGTCGCCGACATGAGCGCGCGGGAGGAGTCGAGCCGCCGCTTCGTCGCCGACATGTCGCACGAGCTGCGCACACCGCTGACCGCGCTGACCGCCGTGACCGAGGTCCTGGAGGACGAGCAGGAGAGCCTCGACCCGATGATCGCGCCCGCGGTCGCGCTGGTCGTGAGCGAGACACGGCGCCTCAACGACCTGGTGGAGAACCTGATGGAGGTCACCCGCTTCGACGCGGGCACGGCCCGGCTCGTCCTCGACGACGTCGACGTCGCCGACCAGGTCACCGCCTGCATCGACGCACGCGCCTGGCTGGACGCGGTCGAGCTGGACGCGGAGCGCGGCATCGTGGCCCGCCTCGACCCGCGCCGCCTCGACGTCATCCTGGCCAACCTGATCGGCAACGCACTGAAGCACGGCGGCTCCCCGGTGCGGGTGTCGGTGCGTACGGAGACCGGCGGCACGGGAGGGGACGAGCTGATCATCGAGGTACGGGACCACGGGCCCGGCATCCCCGAGGACGTACTGCCCCATGTCTTCGACCGCTTCTACAAGGCGAGCGCCTCACGCCCGCGCTCGGAGGGCAGCGGTCTGGGCCTGTCGATCGCGATGGAGAACGCCCTGATCCACGGCGGCGGCATCACCGCGGCCAACACCACGGACGGCGACGGCGGCGCGGTCTTCGTGCTCCGCCTCCCGCGCGACGCCTCGGACATCACGCCCGCGGACGAGAACGACGGGCACGAGGCAGGTGACGCACCGTGACAGCGACGACCACCGTCAGCAGCGCCCGGGCCCGGCTGCGGCGCGGTGCCGCCGCGCTCGCCGGCGCTCTCGTCGTGGCCGCCGCGGCCACCGGCTGCGGCATCCGTACCACCTCCGTCCCCGTCGACGCGGGCCCCGCCCCGTCGCGCGTGCCGTGCTCGCTGACCGGCAAGGAGACGCGCACGCCGGCCGCGCCGGGGGCCGTGCCGGTGCGGGTGTATCTGGTGTGCGCGTCGGCGCTGGAGCCCGTGGACCGTACGGCAACGGTCTCCGAGAAGGCCGCCGGCGACCGGAGCGTCATCGCGAGGACACTCCTCGACCAGTTGCAGGCGGACCCGTCCGCGGCCGAGCGCGAGGCAGGCTTCGCCACCGACGTACGAGGCCCGCTGACCGTGGCCCCGGCGCGCGACGGCGACCCCGAGGGCACGCTGCGGCTGACCCGGCAGCCGGAGGACCTGCCGCCCGTCGCGCTCGCGCAGATCGTGTGCACGCTCGCGGAGAGCGAGGTCGCGGCGGACTCCGGCACGGTGGTCCTGGGCGGACCCGGGGAGTACGCGCCACGCGGATACCGGTGCACGGACGCGGCCAAGGAGCGCCCCGAGACCGTTCTCCCGACGGTCGGCCCGCTGCCCGCCGCGAGTGGTTCCTGACGTTCGCGTCACTCGGCGGAACCGATCCCGCCGGTCGTGTCGTCTTGGTGGTCGTGCAGCGTCAAGGTTCGGGCGGCAGTGCCGCCATCCGCTTCCGCGTGGCGGGGGTCGTCCTCCTCCTCGCCCATCTGGCACTCGTGGGATGGCTGACGCTTCGCCCTCTCGACGTGATGTGGGTGACGGCGGCGAATCTTGAGCCGCTCGCGGGCATCAAGGCGGATCTCGCCCTGGGCCCGGTGCAGGCGGCCCGCCGGATAGGCGAGGGGCTGCTGCTGCTCGCCCCGCTCGGTGTGCTGCTGCCGATGGCGGGCGGCCGGCTCGTCGTCTCCCCCTGGGCCTCGCTGGCCCGTACGGTCGCCGCGGGCGCGCTGCTGTCGCTGGGCATCGAGCTGCTGCAGACCGGGGTGCCGGGTCAGGTCGTCGACGTGGACTCGCTGCTGCTGAACACGGCGGGCGTGGCCCTGGCCCACCTCGCGGTCGTCCCCGCGGGTCGCGCACGGCTGCGGCGCAGGCGCCGCAGGCAGTCCGCGGGCCCGAGGAAGCAGCGGGGACCCCTGCTCCGGGAGGACACCTCTCAGGGGCCGACCCCGACGATTCCGAGGGTCGGGATCGCCCCGTAGAGCGACGCTTCGTCCCTGTTCGCGGCGGGAGCATGGAGTCATCGGGAGCCCGGTGAGTGGCTCCCAGTCGAGGACTCGAGGAGCCCACCATGGCCGCACTTGCCCGCCCCCGTGACTGGGGGCACCTCCCACGCCGGAGGCGTAGGGGGAGCATGATCGGCGGAGTGTGCGCAGCGCTGGCACGGCGCTTCGGCACCTCCGCGACCACGATGCGCGTGATCTTCGTGGTCTCGTGCCTGCTGCCCGGCCCGCAGTTCCTGATCTACCTGGCGCTGTGGCTGCTGCTGCCGTCCGAGAAGAGCGCGTCGACCGCCTGGTGACGGCGCCTTGACAGCGCGCAGGGGCGCACACCCGCACCGGGTGTGCGCCCCTCTCGTCGTCCGCGGGTCAGCGCAGCGGCAGACCGCCGAGGAGACCGGTGGCCGCCTCGGCGGGGCCGAGAAGACCGGTGGCCTGCTCGGCGGGCCCCGGCGGCAGCGCGTTCGCACCTGCACCTTCGACGGCCTGCTGGACGGCGGAGGCGACCGCCGGGTTCTGGAGGAGGGAGACGGCGTTGAGCGGGGTGCCGACCTCGGGGAGCTGCGGAGCGGCGGAGGCCGTACCTGCGGCGGCAGCGGCGAAGGCGGCACCGAGCGCGGCGACACCGAGGGTCTTGGCAGCGTGCTTCATCAGCGACTTTTCCTTGGGGAGGGGGAATATGAGCGGCTTTGCAAGCTAGCCAGCGTGAACTCCGCGCCGCAAACGGCCGTGCCGACGAAAAGGGCCGGGAGTTGACGCTCCCGGCCCCTTGCCGCTGCCCGCGCTCAGCTCTCGTCGGGGAAAGACTCGCTGGTCGTGACGGTCTGACGGAACAGCCATTCGGATTTCAGCTCCGCGTAGCCGGGCTTGATCACGTCATTGATCATCGCGAGGCGTTCATCGAAAGGAATGAACGAGGACTTCATCGCATTGACGGTGAACCACTGCATGTCGTCGAGCGTGTACCCGAAGGTCTCGGCCAGATGCTCGAATTCACGACTCATGCTGGTGTTGCTCATCAGCCGGTTGTCCGTGTTGACGGTGGCCCGGAAGTGCAGCCGCCGCAGCAGTCCGATGGGGTGCTCCTCGTACGAAGCGGCCGCGCCCGTCTGCAGATTGGACGTCGGGCACAGCTCCAGCGGAATGCGCTTGTCGCGTACGTACGCGGCGAGACGGCCGAGCTTCACCGTGCCGTCGGCGGCGACCTCGATGTCGTCGATGATGCGGACGCCGTGGCCGAGGCGGTCGGCACCGCACCACTGGAGGGCCTGCCAGATCGACGGCAATCCGAAGCCCTCACCGGCGTGGATGGTGAAGTGGTTGTTCTCGCGCTTGAGGTATTCGAAGGCGTCGAGGTGGCGGGTGGGCGGGTAGCCCGCCTCGGCACCCGCGATGTCGAAGCCGACGACGCCCGAGTCCCGGTAGCGGTTGGCGAGTTCGGCGATCTCCAGGGCGCGGGCGGCGTGCCGCATGGCGGTGAGCAGGGCGCCGACGCGGATGCGGTGCCCGTTCGCGCGTGCGCGGCGCTCACCTTCGCGGAAGCCCTCGTTGACGGCCTCGACGACCTCTTCGAGGGTCAGGCCGTCCTCCAGGTGCTGCTCGGGGGCGTAGCGCACCTCGGCGTAGACGACACCGTCCTCGGCGAGGTCCTCGGCGCACTCGAGGGCGACGCGCGTCAGCGCCTCACGGGTCTGCATGACGGCGCAGGTGTGCGCGAACGTCTCCAGGTATCGCTCCAACGAGCCGGAATCGGCGGCCTCGTGGAACCAGATGCCCAGCTTGTCGGGCTCGGTCTCGGGAAGGGACTCGTAGCCCGACTCGCGGGCGAGATCGATGATCGTGCCGGGGCGCAGCCCGCCGTCGAGGTGGTCGTGGAGCAGCACCTTCGGGGCGCGGCGGATCTGGTCCGCGGTGGGCCTGTCAGGTCCGGGGGCGGTTCCCCGGGATGACACATGGGTGGTCTGCCTCATCTCCGCACTCTAGTCCCTACGCGCGTAGAGGGCGGCTCCACGAACCACCTGTCGATACGTAACAGTGACCGTGCGGACGGGTGGAGTACACCCGCACTTCTGAGACTGTTCTGCCATGGCACACCACGCACTGCCCCGGCGGTGGGGGCGTCCGGCCGAGGCCGGAGCGGCACAGGCCCGTCTCGAAGCGAACGTGACGCGAGGAGGCAGTTCGGTGGTACGGCCGAGGCTGGGTCGGCCGGTCCGGGGAACGGTGGCCGGCCCGACGCCCGCGGACGGGGCCGTGAGCGGGGTGGTGCTGCTGCTCCCGGACGGTGAACCGGAGTCGGCACGCGGGCCTTCGGCCGTGTCGCACGCGGCCGCGCTGCCGCTGGCGCGCTCGCTGGCGCGGGCCGGGCGCGCCGACGGACTCGTCGCCCACGTCGTGCGCTACCGCGGGCGCGGCTGGAACGGACCCGACGCACGGCTCGCGGCGGACGCCGCATGGGCGGCGGACGAGGCGATACGGCGGTACGGGGACGTCCCCGTGTGCCTCGCCGGGCACGGCATGGGCGGCCGCGCCGCGCTGCACGCAGCCGGGCACGGTGCCGTCAACTCCGTGCTCGCTCTCGCCCCTTGGCTGCCCCCGCAAGACGTGGCGGCGCAACCCGAACCGGTGAAACAGCTCACCGGCCGCCAGGTCCTCATCGTCCACGGCACGAACGACGCGCGTACGGATCCGGAGCTGTCGTACCGGCTGGCCGAGCGCGCGAAGAAGTCCAACCGGGACACCTGCCGCTTCGAGGTGCACTCGGACGGCCACGCGCTGCGTCAGTACCAGACGGAAGTCCTCGCCCTGGCCTCCGACTTCGTCCTCGGCGCGCTCTTCTCACGCGGGTACGCCCGCCCGGTCGCGGACGCGCTGGCGGCGCCGCCGCCGCTGGGGCTGCGGATGCCGCTCGCGGCGGGCTTCGGGCGCTCGCTGCGGCACTGACACCTCGACGCCGGCCGAGACCACGACGCCGAACCACGACCCTGCACTGCGGCGCTGCACCACGACGCCGACGCCGCGACGCCGCCCGCCTCCCCGCCGGGTCAGTCCGGCAGCAGATTCCCGCGCCGCGACAGCAGGAACTTCTTGAACGCCGCCACCGGTGCCGTGTCCGGATGCCCGTCGAGCCAGGCGACACCGACCTCGCGCACCGCGCGCGGGGCCGTCACCGTCAGCTCGACGACCCCGGGGCGCGGCACCGCGGGCGGCGGAAGCAGGGCCACGCCGAGGCCCGCCGCCACGAGGCCGCGCAGGGTCTCGGCCTCCTCGCCCTCGAAGGCGACGCGCGGGACGAAGCCCGCCTCGGCGCACAGGGCGTCGGTGATGCGGCGGAGACCGTAGCCGGGTTCCAGGGTCACGAAGGTCTCGTCCGCGGCCTCGGCCAGGCGGACGCGCTTGCGCGTGGCGAGGCGGTGGTCGTCGGGGACGACGAGGCGCAGGCGCTGCTCGTCGAGGCGGCGGGCGACCAGGTCGGGCGCGTCCGGGATCGGCGAGGTCAGGCACAGGTCCAGCTCTCCCGCGCGAAGGCGCTCGATCATCGCCTCGCCGTAGTTCTGGACGAGCGTGAAGCGCACCCGGGGGTGGTTGACGCGGAAGGCGCGGATGAGCTCGGGCACGGTTTCGGAACCCATGGTGTGCAGGAAGCCGAAGGCGACCTTGCCGCCGGAGGGATCGGCGTCGGCCCGCACGGACTCCGCGGCCCGTTCGACCTCGGCGAGGGCCCGCTCCACGGCCGTGAGGAAGGTGCGGCCCGCCGCGGTCAGCGACACCGTCCGCCCCTTGCGCGTGAACAGCGCGACTCCCAGATCCTGTTCGAGCCGGACCATCGCCCGTGACAGCGTCGACTGCGGCACGGCCAGCTCCTGCGCGGCCCGGGTCACATGCTCGTGCCTGGCGACCCCGGCGAAGTACGCGAGCCGCGGCGCGAGCAGCAGCCGCATGTCTTCTTCGTAACTGCTCGGTGACAGGCGAGCCCCTGAGCTGTAGTCATGCGCCATGGGAACGATTAAAGCCGTTCCATGCATTGGACGCATCAGAAGGACGTGTCTACCTTCGAGGTATGCCTTCCGCCAGTACCGGGGCGCCCACCACCGTGGGTGCCCTCACCTCGCCGTCCCCTCAGCTCGCCCCCGGCCTGCCCGGCTACCGCCGCATGAGCTTCGCGCTCTTCGCCGCGGGCGTCGCGACCTTCGCCCTCCTCTACTCCACGCAGGCCCTGCTCCCCGCCGTCTCCGCCGGCTTCGGCGTCACCGCGAGCGCGGCCAGTTGGACGGTCTCCGCGGCCACCGGCGCACTCGCCCTGTGCGTGCTGCCGCTGAGCGCGCTCTCCGAGCGCTTCGGGCGGGTGCGGCTGATGACGGTGTCGCTGGTGGTCGCGACCGCGATCGGACTGCTGGTGCCGCTCGCGCCCGACCTCGAGTGGCTGGTCGTGCTACGCGCGGTGCAGGGCGCGGCGCTGGCCGGGATCCCGGCCTCGGCGATGGCGTATCTCGCCGAGGAGGTGCGGCCGAGGGCACTCATCGCCGCGATCGGCCTGTTCGTCGCGGGCAACAGCATCGGCGGCATGAGCGGCCGGATCGTCACCGGCTGGGTCGCCCAGCTGTGGGGCTGGCGGGCGGCGCTCGCCGCGGTGGGTCTGATCGCCGTGGTCTGCACGGTCGCGTTCCGGCTGCTGCTGCCGAAGGCACGTCACTTCGCCCCCGGTTCGCTGAACCCGCGCGCGCTGGCGGAGACCGTCCGCGGTCACCTCTCGGACCCGCTGCTGATGCGGCTGTACGGGATCGGCGCGCTCTTCATGACCGTCTTCGGCGCGGTCTACACGGTGATCGGCTACCGCCTCGTCGACGCCCCCTTCAACCTCGCCCAGGGCGTGGTCGGTTCGGTCTTCCTCGTCTACCTGGTCGGTACGGTCTCCTCCGCGGCGGCCGGCAGGCTCGTCGGCCGCATGGGCCGGCGCGGCGCGCTGTATCTCGCGGTCGGCACGACGGCGACGGGGCTGCTGCTCTCCCTCGCGGACTCCCTGACCGCGGTCCTGCTCGGCCTGGTCCTCATCACTGCGGGCTTCTTCGCGGGCCATGCGGTCGCCTCGTCCGAGGTGAGCCGCACCGCGAAGACCGGCCGCGCCCAGGCGTCGGCGCTCTACCAGTCGGCGTACTACCTGGGCAGCAGCGCGGGCGGCACGCTCGGCGCCGTCGCCTTCCACTCCGGCGGCTGGGCGGGCACCGTCCTGCTGGGGCTGCTCGCGGTCCTCGGCGTCGTGTCGATCACCCTGTACGGCACGTACGCGGCCCGGGCGAAGGAGCCGCGGCCCGTCCTGAGGACGGCGGCCGCCCACCATTGAGGAAATCTCCGGAAATCCACGGCCACTTCCCTGCAACTCCGGCACCCCTGCAAGCGTCCAACGGTAGAGCAACCGCTCTGGCGCCCAGGGGAGTTGGTGACCGTGGAACGTGCAAGGAGCATCACGAACATACGGAGACGGGGCGGCGTCGCCCTCGGCATCACGGGGATGGTGGTGCCGCTGACGCTGGCGCTCGGCGCCGCCCCGGCGCAGGCCGCCTCGTGCAACATGAGCACCGGGCCGTACCAGAAGCAGGTCGAGAAGTTCCTCGGCCTCCGCGTCGACGGAAGGCAGTCGGCGAGCGACTGCCAGGCGATCAAGGCGTTCCAGGCCAAGCACGGCATCACGCCGACGATGGGCTACGCCGGGCCGATCACCTGGCGCACGATGAACACGATGCTGGCGCAGAAGGCGGCGGGCAGCACGCCCAACAAGGCCGGCAAGTGTCCGACCAACAAGGGCCGCATCGCCTGTGTGGACCTGACCCGGCAGCTGAGCTGGATCCAGGACGGCTCCCGGCTGAAGTACGGCCCGGTGCCCGTGCGGACCGGACGGGACGGGGCGGAGACCCGGACCGGCTCGAAGAGGATCTACTACCGCAACCTCAACCACTGGTCGACGATCTACCACGTGTGGATGCCGTACTCGCAGTTCTTCGACGGCGGGATCGCGTTCCACTCGGTCACCAAGTCGATGTACAACCCCCCGGGATCCGGCGGCTGCGTCAACATGCGGTCGGCGGACGCCAAGGCGTACTGGAACCTGCTGAAGAACGGGGACGACGTCTACGTGTACGGGCGCAAGCCCGGAACCTGACCCCCGTTGTCAGTGCCCTCCTGTAGCGTCCGAAGGGCTGGTGCCAAGGGCGACAGGGGTGGACCCGATGAGTGATCTGGCAACGACGCAGGATCTCGACTCCCGGCTGGAGAAGTACCGGACGGAGCTGACCGGCTACTGCTACCGCATGCTGGGCTCCGCCTTCGAGGCGGAGGACGCCGTCCAGGACACGATGGTCCGTGCCTGGAAGAGCTTCGAGAAGTTCGAGGGCAGGTCGTCCCTGCGCTCGTGGCTGTACCGCATCGCGACGAACGTGTGCCTGGACATGCTGAACGCGGGCAACCGCCGGGCCCGCCCGATGGACCTGTCCCCCGCGACGCCGGTGGCGCAGGCCCAGCTCAACGCCCGTCCGGAGATCACCTGGCTGGAGCCGGTTCCGGACGGGCGCGTGCTGCCGTCGGTGGCCGATCCGGCCGAGACGGCCGTCGAGCGGGAGTCGATCCGGCTGGCGTTCGTCGCGGCACTGCAGCACCTGCCGCCCAAGCAGCGCGCCGTGCTCATCCTGCGCGAGGTGCTGGCCTGGAAGGCCGCCGAGGTCGCCGAGCTGCTGGGCACGTCGGTCGCCTCGGTCAACAGCGCACTGCAGCGCGCCCGCGCCACCCTCGCCGAGTCCGAGCCCCGGGAGTCCGACCCGGCCGACCCGCTCGACGAGGAGCAGCAGCGGCTCCTGGAGCGCTATGTCGCCGCCTTCGAGGGGTACGACATGAAGGCCCTCACCGCGCTGCTCCACGAGGACGCGACGATGTCCATGCCGCCGTACGACCTGTGGCTGCGCGGCCATGACGACATCGTGGGCTGGATGCTCGGAGTGGGCGAGGTCTGCCGCGGCTCGAAGCTGGTCCCGACCGTGGCGAACGGCTCGCCGGCGTTCGCGCACTACCACCCGAGCCAGTCGGGCGAAGGGTACGAACCGTGGGCGCTGATCGTTCTGGATGTCTCGGACGGCAAGATCGGCGGGATGGACTTCTTCCTGGACACCAAGCGCTGGTTCCCGCTCTTCGGTCTGCCCGACCGGCTCAGCCGCGAGGACTGAGCGCGGGCGGCCGGTCCGGCTCGGGGTCCGCATCCGGCTCGGGGTCCGCATCCGGTTCCGGGCCCGCGTCCGGTTCCGGGCCCGCGTCCGGCTCCGGCTCCGGGTCGTCGCCGAGCCCGACGAAGTCGAGGAGCGCGAGGAGTTCGGCCCCGGCGTTCCTCAGCCGCAGCCCGCGGCCGAGCCGGTGCGCCGTGAGCCGCAGCCGGGCGATGGCGTTGACGGCCGCGAGGTCGGCGACGACCAGCCCGCCGGCCTCGCAGATCACGTCACCGGCATCCCCGGCGGTGACGGCCTGTGCCTGCAGATGCGCGCACAGCAGCGGCACATCGGCCGGGGTGACCCGGCCGATGAGCTCGAGAACGATCGGCTGTCCTGTGCTGTCCACATGGAAGAGACCCCTGGCGTGGCGATAACTCATCGCCACGGGCCCCTTCGTGCCCCGCGGCGTGCCCCCGCGTGGGTCCTGCCTCCGCAGGCCGATGCGGTCATGGGCATACGTCAGGACAGCGTGTCGGTGCGTCACCGGGGCCGGCATGCCGAACGGGACCGGCGGAGACCCGCCGATCCCGTTCACCCGGACGAGGAAATCCCAAGTCAGGCGATTCGTCCCAGCACCACCGGGCTCGCCTCGTGCGCCGTGCCCGCCGGGGCGATGTCGTACGCGCCCTCCAGGGACTCGAGGGCGTAGTCGAACTTCTCCGGGGTGTCCGTGTGCAGCGTCAGCAGCGGGGCGCCGGCGGTGACCGTGTCGCCCGGCTTGGCGTGGAGCTCGATGCCCGCGCCCGCCTGGACCGGGTCCTCCTTGCGGGCCCGGCCCGCGCCGAGGCGCCAGGCGGCGACGCCGACGCCGTACGCGTCGAGACGGGTGAGGACACCCGAGGAGGGGGCCGTCACGACGTGCTGCTCGCGGGCGACCGGGAGGGCCGCATCGGGGTCGCCGCCCTGCGCCGCGATCATCCGGCGCCAGACGTCCATCGCGGAACCGTCGGCCAGCGCCTTCGCCGGGTCGGCGTCCTTGATGCCGGCCGCGTCGAGCATCTCGCCGGCCAGCGCGAGCGTGAGCTCGACGACGTCGGCCGGGCCGCCTCCCGCCAGCACCTCCACCGACTCGCGGACTTCGAGGGCATTGCCCGCGGTGAGGCCGAGCGGGGTCGACATGTCGGTGAGCAGGGCGACGGTCCTCACGCCGTGGTCCGTGCCCAGGCCGACCATGGTGGAGGCGAGTTCGCGCGCGTCCTCGATGTTCTTCATGAAGGCGCCGGAGCCGACCTTGACGTCCAGGACCAGCGAGCCGGTGCCCTCGGCGATCTTCTTCGACATGATCGAGGAGGCGATCAGCGGGATGGCCTCGACGGTGCCCGTGACATCGCGCAGCGCGTACAGCTTCTTGTCGGCCGGTGCCAGGCCGTCGCCCGCCGCGCAGATGACCGCGCCGGTCGTGTCGAGGACGTGCAGCATCTCCTCGTTGGACAGCAGCGCCCGCCAGCCGGGGATGGACTCCAGCTTGTCGAGGGTGCCGCCGGTGTGGCCGAGACCGCGGCCGCTCAGCTGCGGCACGGCCGCGCCGCAGGCGGCGACGAGCGGTGCCAGCGGCAGGGTGATCTTGTCGCCGACGCCTCCGGTGGAATGCTTGTCGGCGGTCGGGCGGGACAGCGACGAGAAGTCCATGCGCTCGCCGGACGCGATCATCGCGGCGGTCCAGCGGGCGATCTCGGCGCGGTTCATGCCGTTGAGCAGGATCGCCATCGCCAGCGCGGACATCTGCTCGTCGGCGACCTCGCCGCGGGTGTAGGCGTCGATGACCCAGTCGATCTGCTCGGGAGTGAGTTCGCCGCGGTCCCGCTTGGTGCGGATGACGGAGATGGCGTCCATGTCTTTCCGGATTCCTTCCAGGTACGAAAATGTCGCGGCCCCTCCGCCGTGGGGGAGCGAAGGGGCCGCGGGTCTAGCCGAGCTTCTCCGGCCCGAGCTTCTCGGGCCCGAAGGCCAGCGGAAGCATCTCGGCGAGCGTCAGGATGCCCGCCGCGGTCTCCAGCAGCAGGCCGGGCCCGCCGAACTCGTACAGCAGCTGACGGCAGCGCCCGCAGGGCATCAGCACTTCGCCGTTCCCGTCGACGCAGGTGAAGTGCGTGAGCCGGCCGCCGCCCGAAGCCTGCAGCTGCGAGACGAGACCGCACTCGGCGCACAGGGACAGCCCGTACGAGGCGTTCTCGACGTTGCAGCCGCTGACCGTGCGACCGTCGTCGACGAGGGCCGCCGCGCCGACGGGGTAGCCCGAGTACGGGGCGTAGGCGTGGGACATCGCGTCCCGCGCCGCCTCGCGCAGGGCCTCCCAGACGGCGGAATCGGCGGCCGACGCCGGAGACGTCATTTGCCCTGTCCCCTCTTGTACGGCAGGCCGTCCGCCTTGGGCATGCGCAGCCGCTGTGCCGACAGGGCGAGGACCAGCAACGTCGTGACGTACGGCGCGGCGTCCACGAACTGGCTCGGCAGCGCGTCGGTGAGCGAGTACCAGGTGAACAGCAGGGCGGAGACACCCAGGGAGATCGCGGCCTGCCAGTGCTTCTTCTTGTACAGCTGCCAGGCGAACACGAGCACCAGCAGGATCGCCAGCAGCAGGAGCATCGCGTGGACGTTCTCGGCGCCGCCACGCAGCTTGAGGCTGTCGGTGAAGCCGAAGAGGCCCGCGCCCAGCGCCATGCCGCCGGGCATCCAGTTGCCGAAGATCATCGCCGCGAGACCGATGTAGCCGCGGCCGCCGGTCTGGCCCTCCTGGTAGATGCCGGTGGAGACGATGGCCAGGAAGGCGCCGCCGAGGCCCGCCAGAGCGCCGGAGACGATGACGGCGATGTACTTGTACTTGTAGACGTTGACGCCGAGGGACTCGGCGGCGACGGGGTTCTCACCGCAGGACCGCAGCCGCAGGCCGAAGCCGGTGCGCCACAGGATCCACCAGGTGGCGGGGATCAGCAGGATCGCGAGAACGGTCAGCACCGACAGGTTGGTGATCAGGCCACCGAGCACGCCCGCGAGGTCCGACACGAAGAACCAGTGCTTGGCCTGGAGTTGGGCCATCCAGTCCGACAGGCCCGGGATGGTGATGTCGGCGATCTGCTCGATGCGCGGGGACTGCTTGGAGGAGCCGCCCGGGGCCTCGGCGAAGGTGAAGTTCGACAGGTAGCGGGTGACGCCGACGGCCAGGATGTTGATGGCCACACCCGAGACGATGTGGTTGACGTTGAACGTCACCGTCATGATCGCGTGCAGCAGACCGCCGAGCGCGCCGCCGACGATGCCCAGCAGGACACCGCTCCACGGGCCCCACTGGTAGCCGGCCCAGGCGCCGAACCAGGTGCCCATGATCATCATGCCTTCGAGGCCGATGTTGACGACGCCCGCCCGCTCGGCCCACAGACCACCGAGACCGGCGAGACCGATGGGCACGGCGAGCTGAAGAGCGCCGGACACCTGCCCGACGGAGGTGAGGTCGTTCGCGCCGCTGATGACACGGACCAGCGAGAACAGCGCAAGACCGCCCGCGATGATGAGCAGGATCATGGGCACGGACAGAGTGCGACGGGCGCGCTTGATGGGCGCCGCGCCGGCCGGGACGGCCGTGGTGGTCACGCGGCCACCTCCTTCTTCATACGGGCCTGGGCGGCAAGCTCCTCGCCGACCTTCTGCTGCTGACGGCGGAGCCCGTACTGGCGGACGAGCTCGTAGGACACGACGACCGAGATCACGATCAGGCCCTGCATGATCGTGGCGATCTCCTTCTCGTAGCCGTACTGGTCCAGATCGGCCGAGGTCTTCTCCAGGAAGGAGATGAGCAGGGCGGCGAAGAAGATGCCGACCGGGTTGTTGCGGCCGAGCAGCGCGATGGTGATGCCCGTGAAGCCGACGCCGACCGGGAAGCTGAGGCTGTACGTGTGGGTCTGGCCCAGCAGGAGCGGCAGACCGGACAGACCCGCGACCGCACCGGAGATCAGCATGGCCGTGAGGACCATCTTCTTGGAGTCGACACCGCTCGCCCGGGCGGCGGACTCGCTGGCGCCGGTGGCGCGCAGGTCGAAGCCGAAGCGGGTGCGGTTCAGCACGAACCAGTAGACGATGCCGAGCGCGAAGGCGATGAAGGTGAAGCCGTAGATCGAGCCGCCCTCGAGATCCAGGCCCGGGAACCGGCCGGACTCGGCGATCTCGCCCGTGGTCAGGTCGTTGGAGCCCGGCAGCTGCACACCGAGGTTGGCGGGCAGGATCATCCACGCGATCAGGCTGGTGGCGATCGCGTTGAGCATGATCGTGGAGACGACCTCGCTGACCCCGCGGGTGGTCTTGAGGACGCCCGCGATACCGGCCCACATGGCGCCGACGAGCATGGCGACGACCACGATCAGCAGGATGTGGAGCGGTCCCGGCAGCTCGACGGACGCACCGACGACGGCCGCCAGCATCACGGCGAGGCGGTACTGGCCGTCCACGCCGATGTTGAACAGGTTCATCCGGAAGCCGATGGCGACGGCGAGCGCGGCGAGGTAGTACGTACCGGTCTGATTGATGATCAGTACCTGCACGTCGGTGAACTCGGCGCTGTTGATCATCAGCTGGTACGGCTCGATCGGATCACGGCCCGATACGAGCAGCACCACCGAGGTGAGCAGGAAGGCCACGACCAGGGCGAGCGCCGGGCCTGCGAAGCCCAGGATCAGCCGGTCCTTGTCGAATTTCCTCATCGGCCCTCACCGTTCTCAGGCTGCTCGTCGAGGCGGCCGGTGGCGGCGCCGGTCATGGCCGAGCCCAGCTCCTCGGGGGTGATCGTGGCGGGGTCGGCGTCCGCGACCAGCCGGCCGCGGTACATCACCCGCAGGGTGTCGGAGAGCCCGATGAGCTCGTCCAGGTCGGCGGAGATCAGCAGCACCGCCAGGCCCTCGCGGCGGGCCTCACGGATCTGGTCCCAGATCTGGGCCTGCGCGCCGACGTCCACGCCCCGGGTGGGGTGCGCGGCGATCAGCAGCTTGGGCTTGTGGCTCATCTCCCGGCCGACGATCAGCTTCTGCTGGTTGCCGCCGGACAGGGAGGCCGCGGTGACCTCGATGCCGGGGGTGCGGACGTCGTACTCGCGGACGATGCGCTCGGTGTCCTTGCGGGCGGCCCTGAGGTCGAGCAGGCCGTGCTTGCTGTTGGGGCTCTCGGTGACATGGCCGAGGATGCGGTTCTCCCAGAGCGGGGACTCCAGGAGCAGACCGTGCCGATGGCGGTCCTCGGGGATGTAGCCGATGCCGTTCTCGCGGCGCTTGCGGGTCGGCGCGTGCGAGATGTCGGTGCCGTCGAGGGTGATCACACCCTTGTCGGGATCACGCATGCCCATCACGCCCTCGATGAGCTCGGTCTGGCCGTTGCCCTCGACGCCGGCGATGCCCATGACCTCGCCCTTGTGGATGGTGAAGGTGATGCCGTCGAGAACCGCGCGGACGACCCCGTCGGAGTCGGTCTCGCTCAGGTGCAGCTCCCGCACGTCGAGCATCGGCACATCGGTGACGGTCGACTCGCGGGTCTCCGGCGAGGGCAGCTCGCTGCCGACCATCAGCTCCGCGAGCTGCTTGGTCGTGGTGGTGCGCGGGTCGGCGGTGCCCACGGTCGTACCACGGCGGATGACCGTGATGTCGTCGGCGACCGACAGGACCTCGCCCAGCTTGTGGGAGATGAAGATGACGGTCAGGCCCTCGGCCTTGAGCTCGCGCAGGTTGTCGAAGAGCGCGTCGACCTCCTGCGGGACGAGCACGGCGGTCGGCTCGTCGAGGATGAGGGTGCGGGCGCCGCGGTAGAGGACCTTGAGGATCTCCACACGCTGACGGTCGGCGACTCCGAGGTCCTCGACCAGGACGTCGGGGCGGATGTTCAGCCCGTACGCGTCCGAGATCTCCCTGATCTTCTTGCGGGCCCTGGCGCCGATGCCGTACAGCTTCTCGCCGCCGAGCACGACGTTCTCCAGCACCGTGAGGTTGTCGGCCAGCATGAAGTGCTGGTGGACCATGCCGATACCGGTGGCGATGGCGTCGGCCGGGCTGTGGAAGGAGACCTGGCTGCCGTCGATGGTGATGGTGCCCTCGTCCGGCTTCTGCATGCCGTAGAGGATCTTCATCAGGGTCGACTTGCCGGCACCGTTCTCACCGACGAGGGCGTGCACGGTGCCCTTGCGGATCGTGATGTCGATGTCGTGGTTGGCGACGACGCCGGGGAAGCGCTTGGTGATGCCGCGCAGCTCTACGGCAGCAGCAGCCGGCGGCGATGACGGACTGGACGCGTTGATGACGCACTCTCCTTGGCGGGAAAGGAGCGAGGGCAGGGCAGGGGGCTGTCGCAGCGGCAGGGGGGTGGGGCGAAGTTATCGCGCCGGAGAGGGTTCTACGCGCGTAGCGATGCCAAATGACAGAAACCACTGGCCAGAACCTGATCCGGGGTCCGGAGGGGCGGTTTTCGCCGCCCCTCCGGACCCGCGGGTCCTGGTCCGGCCGCTCGGTTACGGAGCGGTCTTGACCGTGATCGTGCCGGCGATGATGTCGGCCTTGGCCTTGTCGACCGCGGCGACGACATCGGTCATCTTGGTGAAGGCCGGGTTGGAGGTGGCCAGGCCCACGCCGTTCTTGTCGAGGCCGTAGCGGATCTCACCGTTCTGCGGCTTGCCGTCCTTGACCGACTTGATCAGGTTGTAGACCGCGCCCGAGACGTCCTTCGTCACGGAGGTGAGGATGGACTCCTTGTACTTCGCGAGACCCGACTGGTTGTACTGGTCGGAGTCGACGCCGATGGCCCACTTCTTCGCGTTGGCGGCGGCCTCGATGGAGCCCGAGCCGGCGAGACCGGCGGCGGCGTAGATCACGTCGGCGCCCGCGTCGATCTGGCCCTGCGCGGCGGCCTTGCCCAGGTCGGGCTTGGAGAAGCCACCGAAGTCCGGCGGCTGCGTCAGGTACTGGACCTTGACGTTGACGTTCTTGTTGGTGTCCTTGACGCCCTGGACGAAGCCCGCCTCGAACTTCTTGATCAGCGGGGTCTCGACGCCGCCGATGAAGCCGACGGTGTTGGACTTGGTCACCTTGGCGGCGGCGACGCCGGCCAGGTAGGAGCCCTGCTCCTCGTTGAAGACCAGGTTGGCGATGTTCTTGCCGGTCTTCGACGTGTCGTCGATGAGCCCGAAGGTGGTCTTCGGGAACTTCGGCGCGACCTCGGCGATGGCCGGGGCGTAGGCGAAGCCGACACCGATCACCGGGTTGTTGCCGGCGCGGGCGAGGGAGGTGAGGCGCTGGACCTTGTCCGGGTCGGCCTCGCCCTCGCTGGGCTCGGCCTCGGTGCCCTTGACACCGAGCTCCTTCTCGGCCTTCTCCAGGCCGGCGAAGGCGGCGTCGTTGAACGACTGGTCGCCGCGGCCACCGATGTCGTAGGCGATGGCGGCCTTGGTGCCGCTGTCCGAGCCAGCCTCGGACGACGTCTTGCCGCCACACGCGGTGGCGGACAGTGCAAGCGCCGCGGACGCGATGCCCACGGTGGCGATCCTGGTGATCCGGCGCACTGGGAGGCTCCTTTAAACCTGACCGAAAGCGCCACTTCCGGCGCTGGGTTCGCGGCGATCGTAACGCGCGTAGATGTCAGGTAAAGGTGTGTTCGACAGCCGTTATCGGATCGACGCGTACGGCGAACGAAGGGTGAACTGGCCGATTACGAACGGTGGCGATCGAGTGGGTCCAGACGCTGTCGAGCACTACGAACAGTGACCGTCGAGAAGCGCCGCCGCGGTGAACAGCTCCACGCCCACCGTGATCGCGGACTCGTCCACGTCGAAGTCACCGCGGTGCAGATCGAGCCTCGCGCCCGACCCCGGGGGCCGCACCCCGAGCCGTGCCATCGCGCCGGGGACGTGCTCCAGGTACCAGGAGAAGTCCTCGCCGCCGAGGCTCTGCTCGGTGTCCTCGATTGCATCCAATCCGCGGCGGGCGGCGTGGGCGTCGCGCAGGAGCTCGGTCACGGCGGCGTCGTTGACGACGGGCGGGACCCCGCGGACGTAGTTGATCTGCGACTTGGCGCGGTGGAGCGTGGCGACCTCGTCGATCGCGGCGTGCACCAGGTCGGGCGCCTCGCGCCAGGCGTGCAGATCCAGGCAGCGGACGGTGCCGGAGAGCTCGGCGTGCTGCGGGATGACGTTGCAGGCGTGGCCGGACTCGATGCGGCCCCAGGTGACGGCGAGCCCGGCGCGGGCGTCGACGCGGCGGGACAGCACCGCAGGGACCTCGGTGACGATCTTCGCGGCCGCGGTGACCAGGTCGGTGGTCAGGTGCGGGCGCGCGGTGTGGCCGCCGGGGCCGTCGAGGGTGACCTCGAGACGGTCGCAGGCGGAGGTGATGGCGCCGACGCGCAGCCCGATCCGGCCCGCGTCGACCCGGGGGTCGCAGTGCACGGCGATGATCCGGCCCACTCCGGTCAGCACGCCGGACTCGATCGCGTCGGCGGCGCCGCCGGGCAGCACCTCCTCCGCGGGCTGGAAGATCAGCCGCACGGCGTTCGGCAGCAGGCCCTGCCGGTCGAGCTCGGCGAGTACGAGGCCGGCGCCGAGCACGGCGGTGGTGTGGACGTCGTGGCCGCAGGCGTGGGCGCGGTCGGGCACGGTCGAGCGGTAGGGCACACCCGTCTTCGTGTCCGGGATGGGGAGGGCGTCGATGTCGGCGCGGATCGCGAGCATGGGGCGGACGCTGTCCCGGGTGCCGATGTCGCACACGAGCCCGGTGCCGGTGGCGAGTACCTGGGGCTGCAGCCCCGCGGCCTCCAACCGGGCCTTGAGCGCGGCTGTGGTGCGGAACTCCTGGTTGCCGAGCTCGGGGTGCATGTGAAGGTCCCGGCGGAACGCGATCAGCTCGGTGCGCAGGGCATCGGACAGCGTGCCGGGCAGTACGGCTGCGCCGCTCAGGTCGGCGTCGGGCTCGCGGGACATCAACTGGTTCACCCGTTGAAGAGTAGGCCCCTTTGAGCCCCAACTAACTCGAGATCAACAAAAGTTCAGCCCGTTAGGGGAAAGAAAGTCGCCTGACGACGCATAGCCGTCCGTCGGTGTGGGTAAGCTCACGCGATCCATGACCACGATGTGGACATGCCGGGCCCGGCACGGGGCCCGGCCGCGTGAGGTCCCGTCACGCGGGGGCCGCGATCCGGTGGACGTCACGGGCCGTGCCGGTGACCCCCGCCAGAAACCCCTGCGCCCGCGGTGATGCGGTGTCGTTGAGCCACTCGGGTGAGATGTCGCACACCGCGACCCTGATCCCCGTTCCCGCCAGGGCGAGCGGCAGGGTGTGCACCACGGTCGACGGAAAACTGAGCACCGTACGTCCTATCGGGCCACGCCTGGCGATCAGCTCCAGCGGCAGATCGGGCCGGACGATCTCCAGGCCGGTGCGCTGCGCGAGCCGGTGCAGCTTCTCCGGGCTCTCGCGGCGGTGCGCGAAGTAGCGGGTCGCGCCGTGCTCACGTGCGAGCGAGGCGACCGCCTCCTCGTACTGCTCCGGGTCGACGACGCCCGTCTCGACGAGGGAGGTGCCGACCAGGTCGGCACCGCGGGTGAGACGCGGAGGGCCGAAGCGGGAGCGGGTCCACGCGAAGGTGTTGGCGGTGACCGTGATCCCGGCCGGCGGTTCCACGGGCATCGAGGTGAAGACCTCGACCTCGCGGGTCCCGGACGGCGAGAGCCGGCGGCGTGCGGCGGCGGAGACCGGCGCGAGCACGAACTCGCGCGGTCCCCGCCGTCCGCGCCGGTGCCAGCGCACCAGGCGCTCGCCCCGGGCCACCTGGGAGACGTACTCCATGGTGGCGGTGCCGTCGTCGACGACCGTGAGGTCCTTCGCCCCGACCAGGGTCAGCAGCATCTGGACGTAGCGGGAGAACGGGTCGCCTATGACGATCCGCCGCGACCTGCGCAGCAGCGGAGCCAGCTCCCGGATCGTCCGCAGGGGCGCGCCCTTGCCGCCGCGCGCCTCCTGCCAGCGGACCGTGAAGCCTTCGTCGCGGGCGAGCTCGGCCATGCGGCGCAGCTGACCGCGCGACATGGGGTCGGTGGGCGACAGGACGACGACGGTCAGATCCCGTGCCGCCGCTGCCGCGCCACCCGTGGCCGGGGCGGCCGACTGAGCCGGAAGCCCCGGCAGCCTGCCGGCCGTGCCGGCCTGCGTGCTGTGTGCCCACTCCAGGACGTTCAGCAGCTGGACCGGGCTCTCGACGAAGGCGAGGTCCATGGTCGTCAGACCGCGACGGTTTCGGCCTGCTCGGCCTCGACCTCGGCCTCGGCGACGACGCCCGCGACCCGGCGGAGCTTCTTCATCGGGGCGAGCTCGGACTCGTAGACCTTCTTGACGCCGTCACCGAGAGCGTCCTCGATGGTGCGGATGTCGCGGACGAGGCGCTGCAGACCGCCGGGCTCGACGGAGGCGGCCTGGTCGGAGCCCCACATGGCGCGGTCGAGGGTGATGTGGCGCTCGACGAACGTGGCGCCGAGGGCGACGGCGGCGAGGGTGGTCTGCAGACCGGTCTCGTGGCCGGAGTAGCCGATCGGGACGTTCGGGAACTCCTGCATCAGGGTGTTGATCACGCGCAGGTTGAGCTCCTCGGCCTTGGCCGGGTAGGTCGACGTGGCGTGGCAGAGCAGGATGTTGTCGCTGCCGAGGACCTCGACGGCGTGGCGGATCTGCTTCGGCGTCGACATACCGGTGGAGAGGATGACCGTCTTGCCGGTGGCGCGCAGCGCGCGCAGCAGCTCGTCGTCCGTGAGGGACGCGGAGGCGACCTTGTGGGCCGGGACGTCGAACTTCTCCAGGAAGGCGACGGCCTCGGTGTCCCACGGGGAGGCGAACCAGTCGATGCCGCGCTTCTTGCAGTGCTCGTCGATCTGGCGGTACTCGTCCTCGCCGAACTCGACGCGGTGGCGGTAGTCGATGTACGTCATCCGGCCCCAGGGCGTGTCGCGCTCGATGTCCCACTGGTCGCGCGGAGTGCAGATCTCCGGGGTGCGCTTCTGGAACTTGACCGCGTCACAGCCGGCGTCGGCGGCGGCGTCGATCAGCGCGAACGCATTGTTCAGGTCGCCGTTGTGGTTGATGCCGATCTCGCCGGTGACGTAGACGGGGTGCCCGGGGCCCGCGGTCTTGCTGCCGAGGGTGCGCAGACGGGAGTTCATGTGGGGTTCCTTACGGGGTGGTGGCAGGGGACGGGGTGTTGAGGGTGGGACCGAGGAGCCATGCGGCGATCTCACGGATCGCGCCGGCGCCACCAGGGGTGGTGGTGACGGCGCGGGCGGCGGCGCGCACGGAGTCGTGCGCGCTCGCCACGGCTACGGGCCAGCCGACGAGCCCGAAACAGGGGAGGTCGTTGACGTCGTTTCCGGCGTAGAGGACCCGCTCGGGCGCGACCGACTGCTCCTCGCACCACTCCTTGAGGGCGAGGTCCTTGCGGTCGATGCCGTGCAGAACGGGGATGTTGAGCTTCCGGGCCCGCGCGGAGACCACGGGGTTCTGCTCGGTGGAGAGGATGAGCAGCTTCAGCCCGGCGCGCCGGAGCGCGGCGATTCCGAGCCCGTCCCCGCGGTGCACGGCGACGAGTTCGCGGCCCTCCGAGTCGATGAGGACACGGTCGTCGGTCTGCGTGCCGTCGAAGTCGAGGACGACGGCGTCGACGTCCGCCCTGGTGGGCAGGGGCGCGGGATCGAGCAGCGGCGCGAGCGCGCGGGCACGGGCCAGGTCGTGGGGGTCGTCGATCTCCAGTACCCGCGCGGGGTCGGTCTCGACGAGCACGGTCCGCCCGAAGAAGCGGTGCTCGTGCGTCCGGAAGCCCGTGGCCTCCATGGCGTACGCGGCCCCGGTCTCGAGGAAGTCCTCGGGCCGGTCCTGCCGGCGCGGGCGGTAGGACTTGTCGTGGTTGACGCCCTGGCCGTCCTCCACCGCGGCCGCGGCGTCCTCGTCGGCGGCGCCCGGCTGCGCCGGGAGCGCGGCGAGCGCGGGCGTACGGCGCCAGACGAAGGCGTGGAAGGGGGCCACCGTGACCGCCGTGTCCGCGCCGTCCTCGACGACCGCCGAGGCGACACCGTCGATGTCCTCGCTGGTCAGGAAGGGGCTCGTGCACTGGACGAGGAGGACCGCGTCGGCCGGCGCGCCGTGGATCGCCTCGTGGGCGTCCATCGCGTGGAGGACCGCGGACTCGCTCGTCGCGGTGTCGCCCGCGATGGCCGCCGGACGCTGGACGCAGTGCACTCTGTCGGCTGCGCCGAGGGCCGCTCCGGCGGCGCGGGCGGCGTCCGCGATCGCGGCGTCGTCGGTGGAGACCAGGACGTGCGTCACGAGACGCGCACCGAGGCAGGCGCGCACGGCGCGGGCGACGAGCGGAATGCCGCCGACCCGCGCCAGGTTCTTCGCGGGGACGCCCTTGGAGCCGCCGCGGGCTGGGATCACGGCGAGAACGGTGGACATGGGGAGGGGCTCCTTCGGGTGGATCACAGTGCGCCCATGCGGCGGATGACGGGGGCGACGCGCTGCACGCCGTGGCGGTACGCACCGCGCGCCGCCCCCCGCACCGCGTCGCGCACCAGACGGCGCACCCCGGTGGGTTCGGTCGCCGCGGCCGCGCCGGGCAGCGGGGTGCCGTCGGCGGCGAGGTGGTGGCGGGCCAGGATGCCGGGCAGATAGCCGGGCGCGGTGGCCGTTGTGTAGTACGGGGCGACCGGCGGGAGTTCCGCGCGGCCCACCAGGTCGGCGACCCGCTTGCGGGCCTCGTCGAAGGCGGTCCCGTACGAGCCGTCGGCGGCGACGCCCTGCCTGGTCAGCCACTCCTCGTCCGGCCGCGGCGCGTGGCCGCCGTCCAGGGCGTCCCAGGAGGCGAGCAGCCCGGAGCCGAGGAAGTGGTGGTTGCCGAGCGCCTCGCGCACCCCGAGGTCGGAGAGCACCGCGGTCGGGATGCGGCGGTGCAGCGCCTCCAGCGCGGCCGTCGAGGAGACGGTGACGAGCAGGTCGGTGCGGTCGAGGACCTCGCCCATGTGCCCGTACACCAGGCTGAAGTTGGGCGGCAGTCCGCCGGGGAGCCTGTCCGCCAGCTTCTGGTACGGCAGCTCCTCCAGGTGCGTGGTGTGCTCACCGGGCTTGGAGCGCAGCTTCAGCAGGACCTCACGGTCCGGATGGAGACGGGCGTGCTCGACGAGCCTGCGCAGCAGGTACGTACGGTCGGCGCGGCTCTCCGGCACGGACGGCTGGGCCGCGAAGACGACGGTGTCGCGGCCGTCCTTGCGCTCGTACGGCGCCCCGCCGAGGAACGGCAGTGCCGCCTCGGTCACCCCGGACGCGTCGGCGCCCACGCCCTCGTACACGGCGCGGAAACGCTCCGCGTCATGGCGCGAGTTGGCGAGCACGATGTCCGCGCCGTGCCGCAGCAGCAGGCCGTCGGCGAGCTTCTCGTAGACCACCCCGACATAACCGGTGACCAGCACCGGCCTGCGCGGCAGCCGCAGCGCGGCCAGTCCGTGGAGCATCGCCTGCACGGCGCCGCCGACGAGGGCGAGGACGACGACGTCGTACTCCTCGTCGCTCATCGCGCGCAGGAATTCGACGCCGGTCACTTCGCGCAGGTCGTCCGCGGTGACCCCGACCTCGGCGAGCTGGCGGGCGGTGGGCGTTGCCCGGCCGCGCAGGAGGAATCCGGTGAGGGCCGTGCCCCGGTCGGATTCTTCGGCGGCGTCGGGGGCGGTGATCCGGCGCGCGGTGAGCGCACCCCACTTCCACCGGGTGTCGGAGTCGGCGAGCACGGCTACGCGCAGCGCCTTACTGGTACTGGATGGCACGTCGAAGACGCTAGAAAGGCATTCCGGTCGGCAGCCCAACTGGACAGCAACAAATGGTTAACAGCACGTCGACGAATCGCGACATGGCCTAACAGTCGTACCGGTTAACAATTCCGCCGCACCTTGTTCACCCGCTGTCTTTCCTGGCGTCAGAGTGGATGGCGGACCGGCGCTTAGTGTCCGGTGGGTGGTCAAGCTCTCCGTCATCGTGCCGTTCTACAACGTCCAGTCATACGCGCCCGACACCCTCAGAAGCCTGCGCGCGAACGCGCGTGAGGACTTCGAATTCCTGCTCGTCGACGACTGCTCGACGGACGGGACGCCCGAGATCCTCGAGCGCGCCGAACGTGAGGTCCCGGGAACGGTCCTGATCAGACACGAGGAGAACGGCGGGCTGGCCACGGCCCGCAACACCGGTCTGGACGCCGCGCGCGGCGAGTACATCACCTTCCTCGACGGCGACGACTGGCTGGCCGCCGGCTACTACGAGCAGCTCCTCGCCTCGATCGAGGAGCTCGGCGTCGACTTCGTCCGCACCGACCACGTCCAGTGCACGGGCCGTGAGCGCAAGGCGTTCCGGGTGCCGGTGGGCCGCCGGGGCGAGGTGCTGCGGCCGCGCGACGCGATCCTGCCGGCCGACCGCACGACGTCCGTCGACTACCCGATGGCGTGGGCCGGCATCTACCGGCGTGAGCTGCTCGACCGCGGACTGCTGCACTTCACTGACGGGCTGCGGACGGCCGAGGACCGGCCGTGGATCTGGCGGCTGCACCGCGAGACGGAGTCCTTCGCCGCCGTGGGGCTGCTCGGGATCTTCTACCGGCGCGGGGTCGCCTCGTCACTGACCCAGATCGGCGACGTCCGGCAGCTCGATTTCATCAGGGCTTTCGACGAGGTGCTCGAAGAGACGGCAAAGGATCCGGATTCCGACCGGCTGATGCCGAAAGCCGTACGAACGTACTGTGCGCTTATTTCCCACCACCTGGGATCAATGGAGAGGTTCGAACCGGCCGTGGCCCGGAAATTGCGTTCGATGAGTGCGGCGGCGATGCGGCGGATGCCGCAGGACATTTTGAAGGACGCGCTCGGCTCGATGGACGCCGAGCGGGCGACCCGGCTGCGCCGGGTGCGCCGCAGGGCCCTGGGCGTGCCGGTGCCGGCCCCGGCCGCGGTCGATTCCGCGGGGGCGGCCGCCTGATGGGTACGACGCGCACCACCCAGATCTTCTTCGCCTCCACCCTCTACGGCGCCGCGACGCTCGCGGCCGCGCTCGACAGCGGCTGCTTCGAACCCGCCGACCGGCGGCTGCTGCTGGTCAGCAACAACGCGCCGATCCCGGAGACGACGGCATCGCTGGACGAGATGCCGGGCTTCGAGCGGCTGCGCGGGCGGTTCGACGAGGTGCTGTCGTGGAACGAGGCGATCGAACCGCTCCACCCGAGCGGCTGGACGCCGCGACCGGACGACGTCCCGATGTGGGAGCGGTATCTGCGGGTCCTGTGGGGGCTCGGGGACGACCGGATCGAGCTGGCACTGGAGTCGATCCAGGTCAGCCCGGCGCTGGCGGTCGCCCAGCTCTTCCCGGACGCGCGGCTCGATGTGTACGCGGACGGGCTGATGAGCTACGGACCGACGCGCAACAAGCTCGACCCGCTGGTCGGTGAGCGCGTGCGGCGGCTGCTCCACCTGGACCTGGTGCCGGGGCTGAAGCCGCTGCTGCTGGCGGAGTTCGGGGCCGAGCCGCGGCTCGTGCCGGCCGAGGCGTTCACGAAGGTCGTCGAGGAACTGGCGGAGGACGCCGGGGGCACCTCCCACGCCGAAGGCCGGCAGGGAGAGTCGTCGGTGACGGGCGGGTCCTCCGGTCACGACTCCGCCGGCGGCGGGCCCGCCGGTGGCGAGGCTCCGGCTCTGCTGCTCGGCCAGTACCTCGCGGCGCTGGACATCCTCACCCCGGACGAGGAGGAGACGCTGCACCTGCGCATGGTGCGGGGCGCGGTCGCGCTCGGCCACCGGCGTCTCGTCTTCAAGCCGCATCCGGTGGCCCCGGCCGCGTGGTCGCTGGCACTGGAGCGGGAGGCGGAGCGACTGGGCGCGGAACTGACCGTGCTGGAGGAGCCGTTGCTGGCCGAGGTGCTGTACCAGGAGGTCAGGCCGGGGCTCGTGGTGGGCTGTTTCTCGACAGCGCTGCTGACGGCGAGCACGTTCTACGGCATCCCGGTCGCGAGGATCGGCACCGCGCCGCTGCTCGACCGGCTCACGCCGTACCAGAACAGCAACCGGGTGCCGCTGACGATCGTCGACGCGCTGCTGCCCGATCTGGAGGAGGGCACGGCGGGCGCCGCCGGGCAGGCGGACGAGGAGGTGTCCGGGCTGGTGCGGGCGGTGGGCTTCGCGATGCAGCCGCAGATCCGCTCCGATCTGCGCAAGGCGGCCGAGAGCTATCTGGCCGCCCATCTGTCGCCCCGCACCTGGCGCTACTTCAAGCGTCGCCGCCTGACGGTTCTGGGCCTCCCGGGCGGCATCCCGGTCCCGCGGCACGCGGCGGTGCGGCGGGTGGCACGGCGAGTGCGCCGCCTGAAGCGCGCGGCGCTCGGCTGAGCGTTTCTGCCCCTGGGCCCCGGGCCTGCCCGGTACTGCCGGGCGGGCCCGCGTGTCCGTCCTCGGACGCCGGACGGGCTCCGTGAGCAGCGCCCGGCCGGCCCGCGTGTCCTTCCTCGGACGCCGGACGGGCTCCGTGAGCAGCGCCCGGCCGGCCCGCGTGTCCGTCCTCAGACGCCGGACGGGCTCCGTGAGCAGCGCCCGGCCTCGGACGCCGGACGGGCTCGGTGTGCCCGGGCCCGTCGCGCCGCGCAGGATCTGGTCGATCCCCGCGACCACCGCCGCCAGGCCCGCCTCGAAGCCCTCGTCGTGGTGCGCGAAGAGCTCGAAGCCCGCTCCCGCGGCCAGTGGATGGTCGGCGAGCCGCTCGGCGCGAGCCTCAAGGTCGTAGCCCTCCGCGCTTGTCGCCGGATCGGGGCCCATCGCCTGTTCCTCGATGACGTAGCCGATCGTGTAGCTGTACGCGGTGAGCCAGGCCCGCGCCGCCCCCGCAGGGGTGAAGCCCGCGTCGACGAGGAGGCGCAGGTGGGCCTCCATGGGCCCGGCGTAGCTGGTGTCCGTGAAGTGTGTGCCGCTGTAGACCTTGGCGCCGTCCCGGTAGCGCAGCAGATGCGCCCGTAGCCCGCGCATCGCTCCGGCGAGCCCCTCGCGCCAGTCCGCGGGGGGGCTCGTCCGGCATGTCCGCGTTCATGTGGCGGAGCATCTCCGTCGCCATTTCGTCGAGCAGCGCCTGTTTGTCCTTGAAGTGCCAGTAGAGCGCCGGCGCCTTGACGTCGAGCTCCTTGGCGATACCGCGCCCCGGACGGTCCGCTCCCGGACGGCACCCGGCTCTTCGACGTCTTCCGCGGCCCGCACTTCACGCTGCTCGCGGTCGGCACGGACGCGCCGCTGCCGGACTCCCTCCCCGCGACCGTCCGCGTCCGGCGCGTCCCGGCGTACGAGCCGTACGGCAAGGGCCTCTTCCTGGTCCGGCCCGACGGGTACGTGGGCCGGGCCGGCGAGGACACGACCGGCCTCGGTGACCATCTGGCCCGGGTCACGCGCTGCTGAGCGACAGCTTCACCGCGAAGCCGAGGAACAGCGCACCGGCGGCGGACGTGGCGCCCGCCGACAGCCGCTTGCGGCGACGGAACGCGGACGCCAGATACGTACCGGCGAATATCAGCAGGCTGAGGTAGAGGACGC
Source organism: Streptomyces sp. NPDC001970 (assembly GCF_053594115.1). Classification (NCBI taxonomy): domain Bacteria; kingdom Bacillati; phylum Actinomycetota; class Actinomycetes; order Kitasatosporales; family Streptomycetaceae; genus Streptomyces; species Streptomyces sp. NPDC001970. The sequence goes on from NZ_JBSFDW010000001.1 coordinate 156,659, forward strand.
TCGCCAGCTGGGCGAGGGTGCCGAGCACCAGGAAGGAGAGCGCCGGGTAGGCGTAGCCCGGGTCCACGAACTGCACGAAGAAGGCGACGAAGAAGAGGATCGCCTTGGGGTTGACGAGGCTGACGACGAAGGCGCGCCGGAACGGCCGCTCGACCCCGGCTCCGGCCCCGGCCGCCGTCGCACCGGCCGCGGTGTCCGCACCGGCCGGCTCGGGAACGCGCTCGTGCCGGGTGCGCCACATGCCCCGGGCCGCCCGCAGCATCCCGATCGCCAGCCAGGTCAGATAGCCCGCACCGGCGTACTTCACCATGGCGAAGAGCACGGCATTGGCCTGCAGCAGGGACGCGACCCCGGCGGCCGACAGAGTCATCAGGACTGTATCCCCGCACCACACACCGGCCGCGGCCGTGTATCCCGTGCGCACACCCCGGCGCGCGGCGACCGAGAGCACGTACAGCGAGTTCGGCCCCGGCAGCAGAACGATCAGGACGAGGCCCGCGAGATAGGTCGGAAGATCTGTCACACCCAGCATGAGGCGGAGTGTCGCACAGGGGTACGACACTCCGCCGTTGCGTTTCGCATGGTGGAAAACCCCGCCACCTGGAGACGCGCCGAGAAACGAGACCCGCGGAACGAGACCCGAGAGACGAGACGATCAGAACGCGTCCGTCGGGACGTACGTCCCCCACACCTCCCGCAGCGCGTTGCACACCTCGCCGACCGTCGCCCGCGCGCGCAGCGCGTCCTTCATCGGGTAGAGCACATTGTCCGTACCCTCTGCGGCCTTCTTCAGCGCGGCGAGGGCGGCGTCGACCGCGGCCTGGTCGCGCTCGGCGCGCAGCTGCGTGAGCCGCTCCGCCTGCTGGGCCTCGATCGCGGGGTCGACGCGCAGCGGCTCGTACGGCTCCTCCTCGTCGAGGGTGAAGCGGTTGACACCGACGACGACCCGCTCGCCGCTGTCGGTCTCCTGCGCGATGCGGTAGGCACTGCGCTCGATCTCGCTCTTCTGGAAGCCGCGCTCGATGGCGTTGACCGCGCCGCCGAGCTCCTCCACCTTCGCCATCAGCTCCAGCGCCGCGGCCTCCACGTCGTCCGTCATCGACTCGACGACGTACGAGCCGGCGAACGGGTCCACGGTGGCGGTGACGTCGGTCTCGTACGCGAGGACCTGCTGGGTGCGCAGGGCGAGGCGGGCCGACTTGTCCGTCGGCAGGGCGATGGCCTCGTCGAAGGAGTTGGTGTGCAGCGACTGGGTGCCGCCGAGTGCGGCGGCGAGGCCCTGGACGGCGACGCGCACGAGGTTGACCTCGGGCTGCTGGGCGGTCAGCTGCACGCCCGCGGTCTGGGTGTGGAAGCGCAGCATCAGCGACTTGGGGTTCTTCGCACCGAACTCGTCCCGCATCACCCGTGCCCAGATCCGGCGCGCGGCGCGGAACTTGGCGACCTCCTCGAGGATCGTCGTGCGTGCGACGAAGAAGAAGGAGAGACGGGGAGCGAAGTCGTCCACATCCATCCCCGCGGCTACAGCCGTTCTGACGTACTCGATACCGTCCGCAAGGGTGAATGCGATCTCCTGCGCGGGCGAGGCCCCGGCCTCGGCCATGTGGTAGCCGGAGATCGAAATCGTGTTCCACTTCGGGATCTCGGCCTTGCAGTACTTGAAGATGTCGGCGATCAGCCGCAGCGAGGGCTTGGGCGGGAAGATGTAGGTGCCGCGGGCGATGTACTCCTTGAGCACGTCGTTCTGGATCGTGCCGGTCAGCTTGTCCGCGGGGACGCCCTGCTCCTCGCCGACGAGTTGGTAGAGGAGCAGCAGGAGGGCGGCAGGAGCGTTGATCGTCATCGACGTGGAGACCTTGTCCAGCGGGATCCCGCCGAACAGCACGCGCATGTCGTCGAGGGAGTCGATGGCCACACCGACCTTGCCGACCTCACCGTGCGCGAGGGGGGCGTCGCTGTCGTGGCCCATCTGGGTCGGCAGGTCGAAGGCGACGGACAGGCCCATCGTGCCGTTCGCGATGAGCTGCTTGTAGCGGGCGTTGGACTCGACGGCGGTGCCGAAACCGGCGTACTGCCGCATCGTCCACGGGCGGCCGGTGTACATCGACGGGTAGACACCGCGCGTGAAGGGATAGGAACCGGGCGCGCCGAGCTTCTCCTCCGGGTCCCAACCGTCCAGGGAGTCCGGCCCGTAGACCGGCTCGATGGGAAGTCCCGATTCCGACTCGCGCGCCATGTGCTGTGCCTCCCGCTGGAACTACTGCTGATGCTGCTATTACCGACTGGTACCGGCCCTCGCGACGGACTGTAGCGGCGAGCGTGCGGCGCGTGGAGTGGCGCACGCTGGGACCTTCCTCACAGGATGCTCCCCACCGTCCGCAACCAAGCACGGTCGGGAAGCATCCCTACTGATACACAACCGTCCCGGGGGGCACGTATGCGCCGAATGTCCGTACTGCAAAGAACCATGATGGCCGCCGTCGCCGTGGCGCTCGCCACCGGTTGCAGCGCCCAGGCCGCGGGGGGCGGCGGGGCGTCTGCGAGCGGTACGCCGTCGAAGGGGCCCGCCGCGTCGGCCGACCCGGTCACGGACGCCAAGCCGAGCTCGGTACCGTCGGCCTCGCCGTCTCCGGCGGACGCCAAGCCCTCGGCCCCGGCGCCCGAGCCGATCATGAAGGAGGGGACGGAGAGCGAGCAGGTACGTGAACTGCAGGCGCGGCTCCGTCAGATCGGTCACTTCCACCGCTCGCCCACCGCGTTCTACGGCTCGATGACCGCGAAGGCGGTCGGCGGCTTCCAGACGAAGCGCGGGCTGACGGCGACCGGCTCGGTCGACGCCACCACCTGGGCGCAGCTCATCGCGATGACGCGCCCGCCGACGGCCGACGAGCTGCGCCCGCCGACGACCAACACGCTGGACAAGCCCGACGCACGGTGCATGACGGGCCGGGTGCTGTGCATCAGCAAGGAGAGCAGGACGCTCGCCTGGATGATCGACGGCAAGGTCGTCTCGGCGATGGACGTGCGCTTCGGCTCGGAGAACACTCCGACCCGTGAAGGGTCGTTCCGCGTGGACTGGAAGGCCAGGGAGTGGACGTCGACGATCTATCACACGCCGATGCCGTACGCGATGTTCTTCAGCCGCGGCCAGGCGGTGCACTACTCGGCGGACTTCGCGGCCAGCGGCTACAACGGCGCGTCGCACGGCTGCGTCAACGTCCGCGACAAGGGAAAGATCGCGGCGGTCTTCGCCCAGGTGAAGGTCGGCGACAAGGTGGTCGTCCACTGGTGACGGTGGAGGGAACAGGGGGCGCGGGCGGGACCGGGGGAACGTGTCCCGCCCGCGCCGAGTGCGCCGAGCCGTAGGTACGGGGGGAACCCCGGCTCAGGCGCCGCCGATGACCAGTCGGCTCACTTCCTACTGCGCCGTAGCGCCGAAAAACGTCACACCTGGCCGGAAGTTTTTCTTCGGGAACGGAGAACCGCAGGTCAGACGGTTACGCGGAAGTCAGCACCGAGGCGGTGGGCGCCGGACGGGAAGGCAGGCTCGGAACGGACGGGCCCGGGAGCGGCGGTGCGGGCAGCTGGACCGGGGGCGCCGGCCTGACAGGAAGTGCCGGCCTGACCGGCTCGACCGGGAACGCGGGGTGGGCAGGCTCGACTACGCGGAAGTCAGCACCGAGGCGGTGGGCGCCGGACGGGAAGGCAGGCTCGGAACGGACGGGCCCGGGAGCGGCGGTGCGGGCAGCTGGACCGGG
>NZ_JBSFDW010000001.1:160514-181134 GCF_053594115.1 Streptomyces sp. NPDC001970
GGGGCGCCGGCCTGACAGGAAGTGCCGGCCTGACCGGCTCGACCGGGAACGCGGGGTGGGCAGGCTCGACAGGGAGCACCGGGGGTGCAGGGGACCCGTCGGCGTCGTCGTCCCCGCCGGGGTCACCGCCGTCGCCGTCGCCGTCGCCGTCGCCACCGCCGTCACTGCCGCTTCCGCCGTCGTTGCCGTCGCCCGACGTGCCGTCGCCGCCGGACAGCACCCGGTCGCAGAACCGCCCGATCCTGTCCGCGCCGTTGGCCGCGTCCTCGAGGCGGCGCCTGCGGTCCTCGTCGAGCCGCCCGCTCCGGTAGTCGCGGCAGGCTTCGACGGTCTTGCGATACCGATCGCCGAAACCGTCGCGGTCGTTCCCGGAGGGCTGGTCCGTCCGGCCGTCCTCACGGCTGCCGCCGCCTGCCCCCTTGTCGAGGCCCGTCCCGCCCGTGGGCACGGATGCGCCGGAGGACGGGGGCGCCGACGGGCTGCCCGGGCCGGACGAGGGCGCCACCGGAGTCGTCACCCCGTCGTCGTCCGACGGGGCATCGGAGACCAGCGGTCCCGGGGTGACGGCGGCCGAAACGGAGGAGGCGGGCGCAGGGTTGCGGTCGCCGCCGAAGGGAGTGGGCAGCAGACCGGTCCCGGCGGCGACGGCCACACCGCCCACCGCGAAACCGGCGAGCGAGGCGGCCAGTCCCCAGCGCACGGGCCGGGCCCAGCGGACCGGCCGCGACGACGCGGGTGCCGCGAGCTGTACGGTCGGGAGCAGTTCCGCGCCGCCGCCGTCGCGCGCCTTGCGGAAGGCCGCGAGGGCGGCCTCCTCGCCGCGCAGCGGCTCCGCCGCCGGTCTCCCTCCCGGCCAGGCACCCGGGGTCCGTACGGCGTCGAGCGCGTCCGCGAGCCGGCGGGCCTGGTGCTGTGTGTGATCGCCGATGGACTCCACCTGGTCACCGCGAAGCAGTCGCTCCGCCGCATCCTGGTCGAGCCACTGGTACCGCTCGTCGGCCATCACATGTCCTTCTGCGTCCGCGGACGCGTATGCGTCACACCGGCCGATCGTGCCGCTCCGGGGCGGAGGCCGCGCTGCGGCGGTACAGCGCCGAGTTCCGAGCCGCGCCCGAGAGTATCCCCGGCCCCGGTACTCATGTGACCGCCGGGCTCGCCGCCCGCGTTGATGAGCTCGGCCAGCCGCTTGAGTCCTCGGTGCGCGGCGGTGCGTACCGCGCCGGGCCGCTTCCCGAGTGTCTTGGCCGCGCTCTTCGCGTCGAGGCCGACGACGACGCGCAGCACGACGGCTTCGGCCTGGTCCTGCGGCAGTTGGGCGATCAGTTCCATCGTCCGGCCGGTGGCGAGAGCCTCCATGGCCTCGTCGGCGGTGTCGGACTCGGCGGGCTTCCCGGTGAGTTCGGTCTCGTCGCCGCCGATCGCGGGGCGCCGGCCCCGCATCCGTATGTGATCCAGCGCGCGATTGCGGGCGATCCGTGCCGCCCAGCCGCGGAAACGGTCCGCGTCCCCGCTGAACCGTTCCAGGTCCCGCGCTATCTGCAGCCAGGACTCGGACGCGACATCCTCGGCGTCCGGTTCGCCGACCAGCGTGCGTATGTAGCCGAGCAGCCGCGGATGCACGGCGCGGTACACAGTCCGGAAAGCGTCTTCGTCTCCGTCCTGAGCCGCGAGCACCGCGGCGGTCAGCTCCGCGTCGTCCCCCAGCACTCCCACTACCCGTTCGTCATCGCGGCTGGTCACCGCCGCCGCACGCCCCTTCGCGCAGAAGCACGCTACGTGCCTACCGCTGGGTACGTCCATGTCTTGTACAACTTGCAACATTCTGCTGCAGCCGTGCGTGTGACAGAAAACGCACCCCTGGCGCTGTAGGTAGTACGGGGTCGCTCAGCGACCCCGGCGGACGACGACCGGGGCCTCTCCTGTGGGGGGTGGCGGCCCCGGTCGTCCTTTCCGAACTTCCCGCCGCAGAACCCCGCACCCGCTCCGGGCTGCCGGTAGAGCCGCCCCCGGGAAGACATGGCGGTCCATCAGATTCCGCACGGGTCAGGCCGGGCGTGACGAATCGCGACCGCTGTGCGCTGGGGTAAGCGCTCGCACCCATGCACCACCCGCCCGAACCGCAGCGAACCAAGGGATTACGTACCGTTCATGAGATCTCGTCGCATATGGGTCACGGCTGCCACTGTGGTGGCCGGACTCGCCGGAGTACTCGTCTTCGAGGGGGTGACCGGCGGACCTTCGGCGGACGCCGGTCTGGAGAACAAGGCCGGACCGGTCAAGGCAGATTCCCGGACAACTGCTCTGAAAATGGACGGCGGTGGCCGTAACGCCTCGCTCGCCCGGCACGACACCGAGCCCTTCAGCATGCTCGGAGTGACGTGGACGGATCCGGCCGCCCGGGTCACCGGCACCGTCGAGGCACGCACCCGCGCGGTCGGCTCCGGGAAGTGGTCCGACTGGCTGAAGCTGGACGGGGACAGCGGCCCGGGTGAGGGCTCGGCCCGGCGCGGAGGGACCGAACCCGCCTGGGTGGGTGCGTCCGACGGAGTGGAGGTGCGGGTCACGGCGGGCGGCACGACCTCGTCCCGCCTTCCCGCCGGGCTGCGCCTCGACATGGTCGACCCCGGCAAGGGCGGCGGCTCGGCGATGGAGCCCGCCGCGTTCGTGGCGGAGGAGACCGTGACCCCGACTCCGACGTCGGAGTCCCCCGTCCCCGACGACACGGCGTCGGCGCCCACGTCGTCGGCTCCGGCCGAGGAGCCGACGGACACGCCGACGGACACGCCGACCGACACGGCGTCGCCGAGCCCGACGGCATCGGAGTCCGCGGCACCGAGCGAGTCGGCCTCCCCCTCGGCGCCGGCCTCGTCGTCGCCCGCCCCCACGGCCACGGCACCGACGGCCCCGCCGTCCACCGCCCCGCGCCCGCCGATCACCTCACGGGCCGGCTGGGGAGCGGACGAGTCGATCAGCCCGGAGGAGCCGGGCTATCTGCCCGGCGAGAAGATCAAGGCGGTCGTGGTCCACCACACGGCCGAGAGCAACACCTACTCCTGCGCCGACGCCCCCGCCGTGGTGCGCGGCATCTACACGTACCACGTGAAGCAGCTCGGCTGGAAAGACCTCGGCTACAACTTCCTCGTCGACAAGTGCGGGACGGTCTACGAGGGCCGCAAGGGCGGCGTCGACCTGCCCGTCCTGGGCGCCCACGCCTACGGCTTCAACACCGAGACGACCGGCATCTCCGTGCTCGGCACGTACACCGACGCCGCGCCCTCCCAGGCGGCGATGACGTCGGTGGCCCGCATCGCGGCCTGGAAGCTGGGCCAGTACGGCGTCAGCCCGACCGGGACCGCGACGCTCACCGCCGGTGCCGCCGGCCAGAACTACTTCGGCGCCACCTGGGCCCAGGGCGCCCAGCGGACGCTGCCGGCGATCCACGGCCACCGTGACGGGTACAACACGCAGTGCCCGGGCACAGCCTTCTACGGTCAGCTCGGCACCATCCGCAGCTGGGCCGGCGGCCCGGTCACCGGACTCGCCGTCAAGTCCGTCACCGGCGGCGGCATGTCCGGTTCGACGTACTACACGAAGGCGGGCATCACCGTCGGCTGGTCGGCCTCGACGCCCGCCGCGCTGATCGGCACGTTCGAACTCCTCGTCGACGACAAGGTCGTGGCGACCGCTCCCGGCTCGGCCACCTCCGCCAAGGCGACGCTTGCGGTCGGCACCCACAAGGTGGCTGTGCGGGCGGTCCACCAGTCCGGGAAGACGGCCACCTCCGCCGCCGCCACGGTGGTCGCCGAGACCACCGCGCCGGTCTTCACGACGAAGCCGTCGCTCGCGCTGCGCACGGGCACGGTGAACACCACCGCAGTGCCGCTCACGCTGTCCTGGAAGGCGAGCGACACCGCGGCCCTGAAGGAAGTGCGGCTGACCGCGCCGGTCGCCAAGACCTACGGCCCGACGGTGACGAGCGCCGCCCACACCGCCAAGTCCGGTGTGGCCACGGCCTGGAACATGACGGCCCACGACCAGGCCGGCAACACCGCCGCCGCATCGGTCTCGGGGACGCCGGTGATCCTGCAGGAGACCTCCGCGGTCCGGAGCGGTACGTGGTCCACCAGGTCCTCGACCAGCTACCTCGGCGGCGCGTCCTACTCCGGCACCGCCAAGAACGCCTCCTTGACGTGGACGTTCACCGGACGGTCCGCGGCCTGGGTCGTCTCGCGCGCCTCCACGTCGGGCCAGGCGTACGTCTACGTGGACGGGGTGAAGGTGGCGACGGTGGACCTCAAGTCCGCCACGACCAAGTACCGCGACGCGATCTGGACGAAGACCTGGACCACATCGGCCAAGCACACGGTCAAGATCGTGGTGGTCGGCACGGCCGGCCGGCCGACGGTGACGACCGACGGACTCGTCTACCTCAAGTAGTCGCGTGAGAACGGCGCCGCCGCTCACCCGCATCGCCGGGTGAGCGGCGGCGCCGTTTCGTCTCCGGGTGTTCGGCGCCGGGTCAAGGGGCCGTCCTGGGCCCCTGCTTCGCTGGTGGTCCGGTGACGCCGGGACCTAACTCCTTGGCCGGCTCGCCGGATCCGGGGCTGCCTTCCGGACTGTCCTCCGGACTGTCCTCCGGGCTGTCCTCCGCGGGCTGTTGCGGGCCTTCCTGAGGCACCTGTGCCGAGCCCCGGCCCCGTACCGGATCAGGGCCGGACTGCGGCCCCTGCCCGGCGGTCAGCCGCTCGCAATAGGCGCGTACATCCTCTGGACCGCCGGCTTCCGTTTCCAGCCTTCTCATGGCCTCGCCGCGGGGCGGAACGCCCTTGCGGTCCAGGGCCGCCAGATACGTGCGGCAGCGCGCGGCATCGGCTTCTGCCGCGTGAGGAGGCACGGGCGCGGCGGGGCCCGAGGGCGCGTCCGTGGGTCGCGCCGCGTTCTCCGCACCCCGCTCCGTGTCACGGGTCTCCCCCTGGCCCGGCTGATCAGGGCCGGGCGTCGCGGGGGAGCTCTGTCCGGGCCCCGGCTCCGTGCCGGCCCCGAACGGCGCGGGGATCACGCCGTTCCCGGCCGCGACCGCCACGCCACCGAGCCCCCCCACGGCCAGACCCGTGAGCAGCCCTCTGACGAACAGAGACCCGCGGCGCCGCTCAGGGGCGGGCCGCCAGTCGTCCCGGGCACGCCGCCACCGCGCCGGTGCGGCGTGCAGGCCCTCGTCCCGCGCCACGCGAAAGGCCACGACCGCCCGCTCCTGAACGGCCGCATCCGGCGTGCCGCCGCGGCGTGCCGCCGCGAGGAGAGCGCCCAGCTCCGGGGTTCGGACGTCTTCCGGCTCCGGCTTCATCGTTCTCCTTCCAGCCCGCTCCGCCCTGCGGGCGCCTCGCCGCCCGGGGCTCCGGTGTGCGCCAGTCTCCCGGCAAGTCTCTTCAGTCCGCGGTGCGCTGCGGACCGTACCGCCCCCGGCCGTTTGCCCAGCACCCGCCCCGCCGCCGGACCGTCCAGCCCGACGACCACGCGCAGCAGCACCGCCTCGGCCTGGTCGCGGGGCAGGCTCCCGATGAGCGCCAGCGCCCGCTCGGTGGACACGGACTCCATCGCCGCCAAGGCGGTGTCGTCCGAGTGCGGCAGTTCCAACAGGTCCTGCTCCAGGAGCGAGGGGCGTGGGCGCCGCTGCTGTCTGCGCAGATGGTCCAGCGCCCGGTGCCGCGCGATCGTCGCCGTCCAGCCGCGGAACCCCGCCCCGTCCCCGCGGAAGCGCCCCAGATCGCGGGCTATCTCCAGCCACGCCTCGGACGCCACGTCCTCGGCCTCCTCGCCGACCAGCCCCCGCAGGAAGCCCAGGAGCCCCGGCTGCACCATCCGGTACGCGCGCGCGAACGCCTCCTCGTCCCCCTGCTGGGCCCGCTCGACGGCAGCGCCGAGCTCCGCGTCGTACGCGCCCACTCTTCGCTCTTCGTACCGGCCGGCCGCCGGACGCCGCGTCCGGGGGCCCATGACCCCGACCCGCGCGGACACCTCACGTCGCGTCACGGAGAACTCAGCACGACACCGTTCGACTGCCGCGGCCGTGCAGCAGCAGATAGAGCCGCTGTACGGACTCCTCCGGGCCGCCCGCCTCGAAGCGCTTGACCACCTTGCCCAGCGGGTTCCAGGCGCGGCCGTCGGGCATCCGGACGCCGACCGGCTGCCCGAAGAACTCCCGCTGGTCGGCGTCGAAGTCGACCCACTGGCCTCCGGCCCGGCGCACCATGACCTCGCCGACGTACGCGCCCAGCCCTCGCAGGACTCCCTCGACCTGCGCCCGCTCGGGGTGGCCCCGCCGGAGTCCGTCGACAACGAAGTCGACGATCCGCAGGCTGGCCACGGAGTAGTCGAGCGGCAGCCGGTTCCGCTCGGTCAGCTGCGCGACGAAACGGGTGACGTACGCGCGCATGTCCTGCGCGCCGGGCAGTATGCCGAAGTCGCTGTCCATGTCTGATCAAGCGACAGCGCTTTCATGAGTATCACGGGAGCCACGCGTATCCGTTGTCACACCAGAAACTTCCACCACCCGTACAACCTTTGCCGGCCTTCAGGCGTCGAGGGCGGTCGGTCGCGGGTCGGCTGTCGCCAGTCGCGCGTCAGCCGATCGCGATACGTGGGTGCACCGAGGGCTCGATCCACCCCATGATCCGGTCCATCGTCCCCCGGGGCACCGAGACGCACCCGGCGGTCGCCCCGCTGCCGTTGACGTGCAGGAAGATCCCGGCCCCGCGTCCGGGCACGGCGGGCCGGCGGTTGAAGTCGATGACGAGGGCCTTGGCGTACTGGGTGGGGTGGTCGACGAGGTGCTCGCTGCCGCGCTCACCGGACTCGGTGAGCGGGAAGTCGGCGCCCTCCTCGGTGTGCAGCGAGTTGTAGAACTTCGACTCCGGGTCCTGGACCCACCAGTGACTGGAGTTGACCTTCGTGTACGGCATGGCGGTGCCGCCGGCCTCCACACCGAAGCCCTCGGTGATCGTGTACGTGCCCGACGGCGTGGTGTACGTGTTCTGGCGGCGCGTCGCCCCGTCGACGACCCCGTTCGACCCGACCCGGCCGCTGTCGGAGATGACCGCCTTCCAGCCGGACGAGCCCTTGGACCAGGCCGTGACCGTGGCGTACGAGCCGCTGGCCTTCACCGTGATGACCTGCGTGGCATCGCCGACGTTGACCGGCACGGGGAAGTCCGGCGCGGCGGGAGCGGCGGCCTGTTGGTCGTTCTGCGTACCGCCTCCCTCGGCGCGCGGCGTGGCACTCGCCTGGGCCCGGCCGGACGCCTTTGCGGAGGCGGACGCATTCGCCGAGGCCGAGGCGGAAGCTGACGCGGAGGTGGAGGCGGAGGTGGAGGCGGAGGCGGAGGCGGAGGCGGAGGCGGAGGGGCTCCCCGACGGGGACGCTCCCCCGTCCTGCGCCTCCTGCGTGGCGCCGGGCGCCACGGACACGACGGACCCGGCGGAGCCGGTGCCGCCAGGCTCATGACCTCCGCACGCCGACAGCAGCAGCGTGGCACTGCTTACAGCCATAGCAATACAAAAGGGATGTGGCGAGGGCAGCACGAAGTCATCCTTGGTTTGCCGGAAGGGCGCGCCACACCATGGCCGCGCGACAAGGCCGGCCGGTTATATACGCTGGCCGCGGCCGAAAACCAGGCGACACGCATTTCGTCCCATAAAGGATGAACCGATCTGCCTACAGATCCGTGACTCGGTGACACCATCGGTTCACCCCTGATAGCTCCGGCCGGTCGCTTCCTCGCGCGCCCAGGCGGTGAACTCGGCGACCACCGGACAGCCGGTCTCGACCCGGTCGAGCAGCGGTTCCAGCGCGGCAGGGCCGACCCGGTCCACGTTCAGCAGCACCTCGGCCGGCCAGGGGCGTCGTCGGTGAAACGCGCGGAAGGGACCTCTGATCTCCGCCGGCAGCTCACTCCGGTCCTGCCGAGTCTCGTCAACCGGAACCGGGGGCCGCGCTACGGCCATTCCGGACTCGTGATGTTTCGGCGGCGGCACGCGCTGGGTTGAACGTGCCGGGATGGACCGGCGCGCCCACTCCCTGCCCGCGCGATCCGCACCACCGACAGGACGTCTCATGCGCATCCGAACCACCGCCGTCGCCGTCGTCTCGGCCGCTGCCCTGCTGACCGGCTGCTCCGGTTCCGGCTCCGGCTCCGGCTCCGAGGACGCCGGTTCCAAGAGCCCCGCCGCCGGGCAGGGCGCCTCCGAGCAGCCCACACAGCCGGCCGCCGCGGGACCGGTCCTCACCGAGGCTCAGCTCAAGCAGGCGCTCGTCACCAAGACCGAAGTCGCGGGCTACCAGGCCGAGGACAACAACATCGCGGCCCTGCGCCCGAAGGCCGACAAGGACGAGTGCCGCGCGCTCGCCGACATGACCGCGTCCGGCACCACCCGTACCCCCGTGGCCGGCGCCTGGGCCAGCCGCAATTTCAGCTCCGCCGCCAAGCCCGGCATGTCGGTGACCACCAGCCTCCTCTCGTACGAGGGCGACGGCGCCCAGCAGACCGTCGCCGACATCCGCAAGGCGGTCGAGGCCTGCGCCGACGGCTTCTCCACGACGGGCAACAACGGCGGCGCCACGGTCACATACGTATCGGTCGCCGCCGAGGAGGCTCTCAAGGGCGGCGACGAATCGGTGTCCTGGGTCATGACCGGCGAAGCACAGGGCCAGCAAGTGCCGATGCATCTCACTGCGGTGCGCGAAGGCAATGCCCTCGCGGTCTTCTTCACGATCCACCTGCTGTCCCCGAAGGAGGCCGAGCTGCCGCAGGACCTCTTCGATGCTCAGCTGACCAAGCTGGCGGAGGCCGTCAAGCCGGCCTGACCCGGCCGGGCCCTCAGGACGGCACGTACGTGACGTGCGAGGCCCCCGCGCGAGGGGACGCCGGGCCGGCCTCGGGCAGTTCGCACCAGACGGTCTTGGTGCCGGGCCCCTGGTACACGCCCCAGCGCAGGGCCACCGCGTCGAGGAGGGCGAGGCCGCGGCCGGTCTCGTCGCTCTCGGCGGCGCGGCACAGGACGGGCGAGGCGCGGGGATCGGGTGCGGTGACCTCCAGTCGCGTACGGCCGCCTTCGGCGGCTCGGACGACGCGGACGGTGACCGGCACGCCGTCGCCGAGGTGGCGGATGACGTTCGTGAGCAGCTCGCTGACGCACAGCTGGAGGTCGGCGCAGGGGACGCCGACGTACTCGCGCACGGTGCGGCGCACTTCGGGCACGGCCTTCGGGGTCGCAAGGAGGTCGAGAGTCAACGGCAGCATCAGGCGGTCCCCTTGCGCAGGGCGGCGAGCAGGGCGCGAGCGGTGGTCAGATTGCAGTTGCCCAGTGCGATCAGCGGCCGGGTGGGGCAGCGGGCCGCGAAGGTCGGCAGGTCGATGCCGAGCGACGGCAGCGTGATGCCGTGGGCGGCGAGTGCGGCGCGGAGCTGGTCGATGCACTCGTCCGCGTCCGTCGTGTCGTACATGGAAAACGCCTTCCTGTGCGCTCTGTGACGAATCACTCACACAGTGACGCGACAGCCCCTAACGTGAAAGGGGTTCCGATTCCCGGCCGTGAACAGCGCGAACTCGACGCGCAGTTGGGACTGCGCGGGGAAACGGCGGGAACGGTCGGGTAACAGCACCAGGCGGTGAACGATGGCACGACGCAAGGACATCGACGGATCGGCGGGCGTCCCCACCTTCTACGGCAAGGAGCTGCGCTGGCAGCGGGAGGAGGCCGGGCTCACGCTCCAGCAGCTGGTGGAGGGCAGCTTCTACGGGCCGAGCCATCTGAGCGAGATCGAGCGCGGCGAGCGGCGGATGCCGGCGGAGCTGGCGGAGCACGTGGACCGGGCGCTGAAGACGGACGGCTTCTTCAAGCGGCGGTGCGAAGACGTAAGGAAAGCGAGGCGGCGAGGGCACGCGCATTACTTCGAGCGGGTGCTGGAGGCGGAGAAGCACGCGGAGACGATCGAGGAGTGGAGCCCGACTCTCATTCCTGGTCTCCTGCAGACGGAGGCGTACGCGCGGGCGTTGGTGCAGGCGGCGATGCCACTGGCCCCGAACGAGGAGGTGGAGGAGAAGGTCGGCGCCCGCATGGCGCGCGGCCATCTCTTCGAGGACGACCACAAGACCCCGATGTACTGGGCGATCCTGCCCGAGGTGCTGCTGCGCCAGCCGATCCTCCCGCCAGAGCAGACGGCGGAACAGCTGTACCGCATCGCGGCGTTGGGGAGGCGTCGCCGGATCGTTCCACAGATCCTGCCGTGGAACTGCGGCCCGCACCCGCTCATGATGGGGATGGTCAAGGTGATGACCTTCCCCGACGCCCCTCCTCTGGTCTACCTGGAGTCGCAGCACAGTGGCGACACCATCGACGATCCGGCGCTCGTGGAGGAGTACCGCAGGTCGTACGATCTGCTGAGGGCCGCCGCACTGCCACCGGAGGCGTCCCTCGCCATGATCGAGGAAGCGGCTGAGGATTACCGAAATGGCAAGCAACCGGATTGACTTGAGCACTGCCGTCTGGCGCAAGAGCAGCTACAGCAACGGCACGGGCGGAGACTGCGTCGAGATCGCCGACGGCCTCCCCGGTGTCGTCCCCGTACGCGACTCCAAGGTGCCGGACAGCCCCGTCCTCATGGTCCCCGCGGGCGCCTGGGCCGCCTTCGTCACCGCCGTCAAGGCGTAACCGCGAGGGACTCCACGCACCGCCCGAGTCACTTCGGGCGGTCGGTCGGCTTCCCCGGCTCCTGTCCCTTGGACGGCTTCCCGGCCTCCGGACCGTCCTTCGGGCCGCCGGGCTTCTGCTGCTCGTCGGCCAACAGCCCCTCGCACCAGACCCGTACAGCCCCCGGACCGCCGGCTTCCGCCTCCAGACGCGCCATCGCCTCACCGCGCGGCGGTACGCCCTTCCGGTCCAGCGAGTCCAGATAAACGCGGCACAGCGCATCGTCCACCGCGGAGCCCCCCGCGCCCTGCTTCTGCCCGGGCCCGCCGGAGCCTGTGGATCTCCGGGACGGCGTGACCGAGGCTCCCGGTGTCTCCGTCTCCTCCGTCGTCCGGCTCTCTGTCGGCTGCGGCCTGTCCGGAACGGGCTCCTCGCTGCCGCCGAACGGCGAGGGGATCACACCGTTCCCCGCCGCGACGGCCACGCCACCCAGTGCTCCCATGACCAGGCCCGCGATCAGCCCCCTGACGAGCAGACGACCACGGCGTCGCTCGCTCGCCGGCCGCCAGTCCTCCCGTCCGCGCAGCCGCCACCGCGGCACCGGTGCGGCGTGCAGCCCTGCGTCCCGCGCCGTACGAAACGCCGCGAGCGCCCGCTCCTGCGCGGCCGGAGACGGCGCACCGGGACGACGCGCCGCTTCGAGCAGCGCGTCCAGCTCTGGGGTGCGGGGCTCTTCCCGTTCGTCCCGTTCCCGTGTCATGTCGTCTCGTCCTTCAGCGCACGCGCTCGCGTGTGGGCCAGTCGTTCGGCCAGTCTCTTCAACCCCCGGTGTGCTGCGGATCGTACGGCCCCGGGCCGCTTGCCCAGCACCCGCGCCGCCGCGGGCCCGTCAAGACCGACGACGACCCGCAGCAGCACGGCCTCGGCCTGGTCCTGAGGCAGACTCCGGATCAGCGCCAGCGCCTGCTCGGTGGAGACGGACTCCAGGGCCGCGTCGGCCGTGTCCCGCCCGCCCGGAAGTTCGAGCACGTCCTGCTCCAGCAACGACGTCTGCGGCCGCCGGCGCTGCTTGCGCAGATGATCCAGCGCCCGATGCCGCGCGATCGTCGCCGACCAGCCCCGGAACCCCGCGCCGTCCCCGCGGAAGCGCCCCAGATCGCGGGCGATCTCCAGCCACGCATCGGAGGCAACGTCCTCCGCGTCCTCGCCGACGAGTCCCCGGAGGTACCCGAGCAGCCCGGGCTGCACCACCTGGTACACCCGCGCGAACGCGCCCTCGTCCCCCTCCTGAGCACGCGCAACGGCGACGCCGAGCTCCCCGTCGTACGCCTCCACACTTCCCTCTTCGTCTGTGCCCCGGAGCTCCCGCACACCAGCAGCTACAGCTCTGCACCTGCTGAACGAACTCCCACGCCCCCACCTCGAACAGTCCGACCACCTTACCCACCGGTTCTGACATCGGACCGTCGAGCACCTGAATCCTGGTCGCACGTACGTCCGTCGCGACCACTGCCGTTCGACGACATGGTGGTGCGGAGCCTGAAGGGAGGCTGCCCGGATGATCGAGCGGGAGGCCGCGGTCCGAACCGTCGAGGCAGAGCTGGAGCGCGACCACCGAGACAGCCGGGCGTCGGGCGTAGAGCCGATGCGTCTGGCTGTCGTGAACGTCGAGGAGCACGATCGGTCCGGATCGTCTCGTCGCAGTCCGAGGAGTACCTGCGCACCCGGGACCCGAAGTATGTCGAGGCGTACCTTCTGCGCGGAGTGCGCGGGCGGGTCCGCGAAGAGCTGAGCGGTCCCACGGCCGGGCCCCCGCCAGGCCCCCTCGGCCCCTCGCGAGGCGCTCGAAACGTTCTGACGCCTCAGGGAAGCGTGTCAAGCCGGTTCACGCAGGTGCACGAGCCGTCGTGGTTGCGTCCCACGCTGTCGTACGACCAGCAGTGCGGCGCGGGCGCGAGCGTCCACATCGGAGGGCCGGCCGCGAGCACGTCGGGCAGCGCTGCCACGTATGAGCTGAGCCTGTTCGTTCGCGAGCCGAAAGGCCGGTGTCTGCTGATCAGCCGGTCGTGATGACGGGTTCGGGACCAGGGAAGCCCTGCGGCAACACCTTCGCCGAAACGGTTCCGGAGACGAGTCCGGAGAGATGCACGGGCCGCGTCTCAAGGCGGTCCGGTCATACAACGACGGCCCTGCCGAGGACCAGGTCCCGGACATTTCGGGTGCGACCGCCGACCTCTCCTGGCTCCGCTCCGAGGCGTCCCGGCGATGTCGCGAAGAAGCGGCCCGGATCAGCGCAGACCCGCGGGCAGCTCGATCCGCCCGTCGTACGTGCCCTGGTTCTCCTCCCGGACGTCCTGCTCGTACGCGATGCCCTCACCGCCCGCGTATGGGGCGAGGATCCCGAACTCGAAGCGGTGGCTCTTGATCCGGTACGTCGTAGCGTCCAGGACCAGTACCTCCTCCAGCCGGGACAGGGTCAGCTGCTCCTCGTTCACCGGGACGCCGGCCTTGCGCAGTTGCTCGGCGGTGGGGTCGAACTCCCGCTCCGCCTTCTTCGCCCACGCCCGGTCCATGACGGCGGTCAGTTTCTGCCCGCCGCCGGTGACCCGGAGTTCGATCGTGCCGTCCGCCTCGGTCAGCTTCACGTCGCCACCGCCTGCGGCCTGCGCGTACGTCCGGAACTCCTCGATGACCGCCACCGGGTCCTCGGTCTTGTTCTCCATCTCGGGGTCGGAGGCGGGCGCGTGCTTCCACGCCGCGCCGTCCTCCTTGAGGTACGCCGTGCCGTCGACGACGTAGATCTCCTCGCCCTTCTTCGTCCCCTTGCTGCTGGTGCTGACGCCCTCGGAGTGCAGCGCCTCGGGCTCCGTACCGCGCCGGACCGTGGCCCGATAGGTGGCTGCACTCTGCTGCCCCTGAAAAGTCAGCCCCTCCCGGCCCGTGACGGAGAAGGTCCATCCGCTTTCGCCGGCCATCGCCTTCTCGGCGAGGTCGAGGAAGTCCTGCGGCGACTCGGGGCTCTGGGGGGACGGCTCGGCGAACGGCGTCGCCCCGGAATTCCTCGCCCCGGCCTCCGCAGGCTCCTCCCCCGCACCGCAGGCGGCGAGCGGCAGCACGAGCGGGAGAACGAGTGCGGTGGTAAGGCGGCGAGTGCTCATGGATCTCTTCCTTGCGTGAGGGCGGGGCGCGCGGACTGTACAGCAACGGCCGACCCCTGATCACGCCGACGCCCATTGCACACGAACCGCCATGAATGCCCTGCTCCGCCTTCCCGCCGCCGGAGTCGGCAGAGGCCCCCCGGGGCCCCGAGCGCCCTCGGCCCTCCTCCGTAAGGTGGCGGCGTCAGGTTTTCCCTCTCACGCCATCCGTGCCGGAGGCTTCCGTGACCGTCGCCGCTCGCCTCGTCGCCACCGTCGCCGCTCCGTTGGACCCGGAGTCGGCCGACGCTCCGCAGGTGCTGCACTGGCCCGGGCGCAGGCTGCTGGTGCAGCGCGGGGACACCGAGCTGGTTGTCCGCGACCTGGACGGGGAGGGGACGGAGGTGCGCTTCCCCGCGCCCTGGCCCCGCCGGTACGGCTCGGTGACGGTCTCTCCCACGGGTGATGTTGCCGTGTTCGCCGGCGTGCACGCGTTGCGAGCCGTGGATCCGACCGGCGCAGTGCGGTGGGAGATCCGGCACGGTTGCTGGTCCGCCGCCGTGTGCACCGAGGCCCATGCCTCGTTCTCCGAGTACGCCGACGATTTCCACCACGGCCACGCGGACAGCGGCTCGGCGGCGTTCTCATCGGACGGCAAGCTCCTCCGGGCCCACATCCGCACCTACGCGGGGGACGACATCGAGGAGCAATGGCTCGTCCTCGACCCCGCCGACGGCGTGGTGCTGACCCGCGCCGCGACGAACACCGTGGGATCGGGCTCCTTCCACTCCCCTCATCCGAACCCGGCGTACATGGGGCTGACCGTCGGCGAGGGCGACGACGACTCTCCGCTCCTCTGGGGACACTGGGACGGCACCACACTCACCTTCGAAAAGCTCGTGGGGGAGATCTTCCTGGCCGCCGGACCGTCCGGGCGGCACTTCCTCACCACCGACCCCGGGCAATGGGCCCTCTATCTGCACCGGGCTTCCGACGGTGCGGAAGCGCAGCGACTGAATGCCGCAGACGCCGTATCTCCGCTGCCGGGCGACGACATGGCCAGATGGCACTACGAGGCCGCGTTCCCCTACGAGGACGGCGCTGTAGTCGGCACCGAGGACTACGCCGACGTCCCGCGTCACTGGCTCGTGGATCCGCGCACCATGTCCGTGGGTGGCCCTGTCGCTTACCCCTTCCCTATCTCGGGAAGCCCACGTTCCGCGGGCGAGGGCACGTGGTACACCGTCTCCAGGGACCGGACGTCCCTGCACCTGTGGGAGCTACCACGCGGGGACTGACGAGCCGTGTTCACGGTGTGGCCGTGTGGCCCGACCCGCGCATCGAGATCGACGCTTCCGCACCCTGCGGAAAACGCTGCGGCCGGCCCTCTCGGGCCGGCCGCAGTCCTCGATGTTCGGTTGTCGCTACGGGCTTCTCGAACCGATGTCAGACGACGTCGTTCTCGACCTCCTCGTAGACCCGGTCCCACCAGGTGATGGCCTCACCGGTGAACGCGGCCGGATCCTGCTCCTCCAGCTTCCGGGCGATCTCCGTTCCGAAGGCGACCCGGGCCTCTTCCGCCGGGTCGTCCTCGTCCTCGTCGTCCTCCGGCTCGAGGTGGTCGAAGTCGTCGAGGTGCTCGGTCCGGTGGTCCCACGCGGCGAGCGCGTCGAGGAAGGCGACCAGGGACGAATTGACGAACCGGGGCTCGGGCAGGGACGGTTCCAAGAGCACGACACGTGCCTTCTCGTCGAGCACGTACTCGGACACGTACGAGTCGCCGAGCTGCGATTCGTGCTGGCCGAGCCGCCAGAACGGCCCGGCAGCACCTTCGCCCGCCCGTGAGAACGCGCCGCCGTGGGGGCTGGGGTAGAACATCCCGTCCACCTCGGCAGGCAGCCCGTACTCGCGCGCCGTCTCCAGAGCTTCTCGCACAGGCTCGGGCCACTCGGCCGCCGACGCCAAGACTTCGGTGCCGAGACCGTGCGTTCCGGCCTCGTCCCATGACGTGGACGTCAGCCACTGCGGCACGTACGTCACTGGCTTTCCCTTCGAGAAGGTCGCTTACAACAGGTGATCGAACGCCCCGCGCCGGATCTTTGTCAACGTGCGCTTGAGCTCGTTGATGCCGGCCGAGCGTGCCTTACCGGGGCCAGGCCCCGTGCCGTGCGGATAGTCGATGCTCCAGGACACCTTCTCGGGCCTTGCCGGCGCCACCACCGGTTCGGACGGCGGCGCACGACAGAAGGGGCGCTTCGCAGGAGAGAAGCGCCGGGAGGGGCCGATATCTGGCCGCGCTCGGAAACGGCGGCCCTCGGCTCCCGACAAGGGGCGCGGGCACCCCACGCCACAGAGAGACTGTCCGTTTTGTCCGCTCGGGTGTGCGGCGACGCGGCCGTCGTGTATAACCGCTGCGCCGTCCGACGGGAACACGGATCCCCCCAACTCCGCGCGACCGAGGCAGGACTGCGGCCCTGCGCCGACGCAACCGCGCCGCCGCCGCCTCGTTCCCCCGTTCGGCCGGGACTGTCATCCGCACACCCGCATACCCGCACACCCGAACTGCCGTCGGCCGCCACAGGCCACAGGCACTGATCAGCTGCGTACGAGGGATGGGACATGAGTCCGAGGGGAGCCCGCGCTCGGCGGGCGAGCATGAAGAAGCGCGCGATCTGGCTGGCGGCGGGAGCCGTCATCCTGGCAGGCACCGGAGTGACGGCCGTTGCCGTCACGGGTGCTTCCGAAGGCGCCGGCGGCGACGACGGGACCAGCCCGGCGAAGGCCCATGTGCTGGCGCTGGACGGCAAGGACCCGAAGAAGCGCACGCTGCCGCGCACCGACACGCAGTTGTTCTCGCTGGTCGGCGTCTCCTGGCAGGACAGCAACGACGTCTTCGAGGGCACCGCCCAGATACGCACCCGCAAGGCCGCCACCGGTGAGTGGACCGAGTGGCGCGATCTCGACTTCGACGTACGGGCGCCGGAGTCCGCCGAAGGCAAGGCCTCTGGCGTACGCGGTGCTTCGGAGCCGCTGTGGGTCGGGGCCTCGGACGGCATCGAGGCGCGGGTCCTGGCGGACGGCGAGGAGACCGCCGTGCCCAACGCGCTCCGGCTCGACATGATCGACCCCGGCGAGACCACGAAGGGCAAGGGCAACGGCGGGGGCAAGGGAAGCGGAAAGGGCAAGCCCACCGCCTCACCCGATACCTCGCAGACCCCTGTCGACCCCGCGCCGCAGCCCTCGGAGTCCACGCCCGGCACGGCGCCCACGGACGAGCCCACGACCGCTGCCCCCAGCACCGACCCCGGGGACACCACCGGCGGCTCCGGCGGCGAGACCTCGCAGCCTCCCACCGAGGAGCCGACCGGCACGCCACCCGCGCCCGAGGAGCCGGCCCCGTCCACCGAACCGACCGAGCCCGGCCCGGGCACGGATCCGACGGACGGACCCACCGAGGCCCCGACCGAAGCACCCACCGAGGAACCCTCGGGTCAGCCCTCGGCCGAGCCCCCCACCAGCGAGGCCCCCACCGAGCCCACGCCCAGCACGGCGCCCACGGAGGAGCCCACCGACCCCGCTCCCACCGACCCGAGCGGCGACCCCGAGCCGAGCGCGACATCCCCGTCCGCCCCGGCCATCGTCAGCCGCGCCGACTGGGGCGCCGACGAGACGCTCGTCCAGGACCCGCCCTCGTACCTCGGCAAGGTCGACGCGGTCTTCGTCCACCACACCGCCGGGACGAACACCTACGACTGTGCGGAGTCGCCCGCCATCATCCGCGCGATCCTCACGTTCCACGTGCAGACGAACGGCTGGAACGACGTCGGCTACAACTTCTTCGTCGACAAGTGCGGAACGGTCTTCGAGGGCCGCGCCGGCGGCATCGACCGGCCCGTGCTCGGCGCCCACACCTACGGCTTCAACAGCTACTCGTCGGGCATCTCCGTCCTCGGCGACTACGAGAACGGCGGCACCCCGACGGCCGCGGCCAAGCAGGCCGTCGCCGACGTCGCCGCCTGGAAGCTGGGCCTGCACGGCGTCGACCCGGAGGCGAAGGTGACGCTCACCGCCGCCGCCGACACCGGCGTCTGGACGAAGGGCCAGGCCGCCACGCTCAACACCGTCTCCGGACACCGCGACGGATACGCCACGCTCTGCCCCGGCGCGAGCCTCTACTCCGCCCTTCCGGGAATCCGCACGGCAGCGGGCAGTTCCCCGTACGCCGCCGGAAACTGACGAGCACGACGACAACCACGACGCCGGCGGCCGGGGCTCTTCGACTGAGCCCCGGCCGCCGTGCCCCACGCCCGCGTTGTCAGCTGCTGTGGACGCCGACCTCGTGGAGGGAGTAGCCCCATCCGGTGCCGCGTTCCAGCCCGTGAATGCGTACGTAACGAGCTGATGTCTCCGTGAACCGTGCCGTGTCCAGGCCGCCGTCACCGTCGGTCGTGGACCACACGGTCCGCCAGTTCGTGCCGTCGGTGGAGACCTCGATGCGGTACGCCTTCCCGTAGGCGCGCTCCCAGTCGAGGCTGACGCGCGAGATCGGGTGCCGGTCCCCGAGGTCGATCCGGAGCCACTGGTCGTCGCTCCAGTCGCTCGCCCAGCGGGTGTCGGCCCTGCCGTCCACGGCCCGGTCGGGCGCATAGCTGGTGAACAGACTCCACTCCGACGAGCTGGCCGATGCGGCGCCGCCCGAGGCGAGGTTCACCCCCGGCTCGTGGTTCTCGGAGGCCCTCCAGGTGGTGAGGTAGGACTCGGCGCCCCGGAAGAGGTCGTCCACGACGTCCTGGCCGCCGACGACCCGGATGTCCTCCAGCCAGTCCGGGACGAGTCCGTAGTGCGCGGCCCCGTCGCTGTTGATGTCCCACGTGCGCTCACCGGTGGTCTGGCGGTCGATGACGGCGCCGCCGTCGGCACTCCGGAAGGGGTAGCGCACCGGGTTCGGGGTGTCCGCGCCGCGCGGGCCCGGCCAGCCGCCGACGCCGTTCATGTCGGTGCCGTAGCCGTACCCGACGCCGTACTTGTCACGCAGCGCCTCCGTGCGCTTCGCCTCCCCGATGAACCCTTCGGAGCCGTGCATGTACTGGGCGATGAAGCCGCCGAGACCGTAGACCCGCTCGGTCCAGTTGAGGTCCATCCAGCTGTGCGAGGAGATCACACCGGCGTACGACTCGGACTCGAGGATGTCGAGGGCGCGGCCGGTGGCCTTGACGCTCATGTGGTCGATCTCCAGCATCATCCCGCGGTTCATCATGCCGCGGACGGCGTACTCGCCGAGCTCGGTGAGACCGCGGGTGTTGCACTGCGCGTCCGCGGCGTACGAAGGGACGGCCACCCCCGGCGGCAGCTTCTTCTCCGCCTCGGGTGCCGCCGCCAGGCCGATGGGGTTGTCGTGCTGCGGCCCCGTGCACTTCTCCGTCTTCCAGAAGGTGCCGGTCGACAGGAACTGGCCGACGTTGATGGCCGTGCCGAGGGTGCCCTCGTCGAAACGGACACCGCACAGGGCGTTGTCGAACTTGTGGCACAGGAACATGCTGCGTACGCCCAGGCCGTACAGCTCGTCCAGACCGCGGTCGATGTCGTCCTTGCCGCACTGGGCGATGTCCAGGATCTGCTTGCAGCCGAACGGTTCGGAGGTCTCGACGCCCAGGACGACGGCCAGCTTGCCCTGCTCGATGACCTCGCGGGCCTGCGCGCTGTCGGTGACGATCCTGAACCAGCCCTTGCCGGGGCCGCCGTACATCCCGTCGATGTAGGCCTGCAGGTCGTACGTCTTCTGCGCCTGCAGGCGGATGGAGGTCATCTCGTCGCAGCTGCGGTCCTTGAAGAAGTAGACCGAGCAGATCACTCCGTTGGTGACGAGGTCGTTGACGAGCACCCGCTGACCGCCGCGCCAGGCCCGCTCGACCCAGGCGTAGTAGTTCTGCTGGTGGGTGAGCGAGTCATGGGCCGGCCAGTCCTTGAACGTCGGCCATCCGTCGGGGTCGTGCCTGCCGTCCCCGCCCTTGGTGATGAAGTCGAAGACCGCGAGCGAACCGTCGGGGTAGTGCTCGGGGCAGTCCTTGAGCGCGTCGGCGATGCCCTGCTCGGAGAACGTCTTGCCGCAGATGAGCCGGCCGCCGAAGGCCTCGTTGGACATCAGGTGGTTGTGCGCGTCGACGAAGCCCCGCACCCGGCCCTGGGCGTCGGTGCCTTTGAAGGGCTCTCCCGTGACGTTGATCTGCGAGTCGGGCGTCGGCCGCGCGGCCGGGGTCCACCAGTCGGCCGCGGCTTCGGCGCCGGCCTCGGCCGAGGAGGAACTGGGGCCCGTGCCGAGGACCAGGGCAACAGCGGTGAGGAGCAGCACCAGTACCGTGATGGGCCGGCTGCGTGTGCGGTGCGAGCGTCGAGTCGTGGTCGTCACTCATGCCTCCGGTGTCTTCGCTCAGAACATCGGTGAGCGGGTGGGGGGTCTCGTGGAGCTGAGCCCTGCCGGCGCACGACCACTGTGGACTTGTCATGGCCGCGCAAGCAGTGCGTCGAGAAAAGCGGCTGTGAGACAAGGTGTCAATGCTCTGGGACTTGCGACTCGACGGCCCGGCCGGATTCCTCGGACCGGCGGGCGCCGGAGGGTGACGCGGCGCGCTGTTCGCCGACGTGCGCGCGGTGCGCTGCGAGGAGGCGACCGCAGCAACGCGATGAGCGTGCGGCACGACGACCGCAGCAACGCGATGAGCGTGCGGCACGACGACCGCAGCAACGCGATGAGCGTGCGGCACGACGACCGCAGCAACGCGATGAGCGTGCGGCACGGAC
>NZ_JBSFDW010000001.1:181226-225681 GCF_053594115.1 Streptomyces sp. NPDC001970
GCACGACGACCGCAGCAACGCGATGAGCGTGCGACACGGCGACCGGGGCGCCGGCGGCACCCTGCTGTCAGATTTCCATGGCGAGGTCGCACTCGGCACAGACGAGGTCCGCGTGAGCCGGGTCGTACCACGGCGCGGAGGGATGCTCGGACGGATTCCAGGTCGCCGCTTCCATACCGAACGTGTCCTTGCCGCAGATCGTCCGTGGACCGGGTGCGAAGGGGTTTCCGGGGGCGGCCGGTGCCGCGTGGACCTTGCGGACGCGCCGGCTCTCGTCCGCCGGGCCTCGCGCGGGGCCGGCGGCCGGGCCCGGCTTGTCGCATTCATGCACAACGATGATCTCGCTCATGATGCGACGGTATGCCGCCCGGCGGCAGCCCACCCGCCTTGCCTCTGCCGGCGCGCGTCGCCGGCCTGCGCGCGCCGCCGCCTCAGAGCTCACGCCCTCCTCGGCGGGCGCCGGGACCTCACCAGCAACAACGGCGAGCTACGCGCCCCGGCCGAGCTGTACGTCGACGAAAGCGGCGAAGCACTCGTCTTCCGCGACGAGAACCAGGGCACTCCCTGGAATCCCCCGTGGACTCCGCCTCGGAGCCCTCGGAGCCCGCCGCTTCGACGAGCGACCCCGCCATCGGCGCGCCCAGCACCGACCCCGGGGAGACCACGGGCGGCATCGACCGGCATCGTGCTCGGCGCCCACACCTACGGCTTCAACAGCTACTCCTCCGGCATCTCCCTGCTCGGCGACGACGAGAACGGCGGCACCCCGACGGCCGCGGCCAAGCAGGCCGTCGCCGACATCGCCGCCTGGAAGCTGGGCCTGCACGGCGTCGACCCTGAGACGAAGGTGACGCTCACCGCCGCCGCCGACACCGGCGTCTGGACGAAGGGCCAGGCCGCCACGCTCAACACCGTCTCCGGACACCGCGACGGATACGCCACGCTCTGCCCCGGCGCGAGCCTCTACTCCGCCCTCCCGGGAATCCGCACGGCAGCGGGCAGTTCCCCGTACGCCTCGCGTTGACCACCACCACAACGCGTACGCGACCGGTCAGTCGGGGACCGCCCCGTGCCACCGCCACGACTCCAGCCGCTCCCGGCCCGGCAGTTCGCCACGGCCCGTCGCCCACAGGAGGGCGGCCCACCGGTCGGTTTCGGCCGGCGCGTCGGGGAAGAGACGGGTGAGGACGCGGTCGCAGAGGCCGGCGGGTGGGGTCCAGGGAACGCCGAGGCCCTCGGCTATGTCGTGGGTGTGGACCAGGGTCTCGACCACGCCCATCGCCGCGAAGCCCTCGGGGTCGGACACCCCGTAGCCGTGGTACGAGCGCACATCCGCCGGTGCCGTACGGACCATGGCGGTGAGCATCGCCCCGCACGCCTCCAGCACCATCAGCAGCCCGGCGGGCCCCGCGTCCCGGTCCGCGAAGGTCACGTTCGCGGGGCCGCCCTCGCGTCGCGCGAACCAGTGGAACGGCACCTCCCGGTCGAGCGGCGGCGTGTCCGGGCCGATCTGGGCGGCGTACGCGAAGAGGTCGTCGGCGAGATGCTCGACGGTCTCCCAGCAGGTCCACTCCAGGGTCCCGGCCTTCGCGTCCCAGTCGCCGCCGAGGCGGCTCCGCAGGGTCGTGAGCGCGAGCCGCACGGCGTGCTGGACGTCGTCGGCGGTGACGGGGCTTCTCACTGATCCGTGATCGTCGGCCATGGCGGGACCGTACCAGTGGCATGTGACAGGCTGTCGACTCCCTGATTCACCGAACTCGCCTTATCTTGCACGGGCGTCGGTCGTCGCACACACCGCGAGGCCGGTGAGCAGAGACGCCGTTGCACCGCTCGGGGCGTACGACGTGCAGCGGTGAGCTCCCCGCATCCGACGCATCCGCAGCGCCCGAAGGAGCCCAGTGAGCCCAGCGGGCCGAGCCAGGCGTGGTGAACGACGAGCCGTTCGCGCCGAGCGCTGAGCGGAGGTGTCGGCGGCCGTTCGGCCCCGTATTCCGATGGCCCGTCAATCACCTGCTCATTTCGGGCGATCATCGGCACCACCGCGGCCTGTTTGAGCGAGTTTGCGCTGCTCGGTCCCTATGCTCGCGCCTCATGAGAAAACGCCCCATGAGGCGCTCCCGCACCGCCTTGGTCGTCGCCGCGGCCATGTCCATCGGGTTCTGTCTCGCCGAACCGGCGGGCTCCGCGCCCACAGGCGGTTCCGAGCCTGTCGCCACGTCCGGCGACGTCCATACCTTCCCCGTGCCCGCCGGTGACGATCCGGCGCTGCGGGCTCTCCCCGCCCGCACCACACCACCGTTCAGCATGCTCGGCCTGACCTGGGACGACGCGTCCGTACAGCTGGACGGCACCGCCGAGGTGCGCACCAGGGACAGCGGGACCGGCGTCTGGTCCGAGTGGCGGACTCTCGACGCCGATGTGCGTGCGCCCGAGTCGGGGCCCGAGCGGTCGGGCCCCGCGCTGCGCGGCGGGACGTCGCCGCTGTGGACCGGACCGTCCGACGGGGTCCAGCTGCGCGTCCGGGGCGAGGCGCTGCCGGAGGGGCTGCGCGTCGATCTGGTCGACCCGGGAAGCGGCGACGACATGCCCGAGGCCCCGTCAGCACGCGCCGAGGCACAGTCCGGTGCGCCGGCCATGACGTCGCGCGCGGGCTGGGGCGCGGACGAGTCGATGGTCATCGACCCGCCCAAGTACAACAGGACCACCAAGGCGGTCTTCGTCCACCACACCGCCGGGACGAACGACTACACCTGCGACGAGTCGGCGAGGGTCGTCCGGGGCATCTTCACCTACCACGTGGAGAGCCAGGGCTGGAACGACATCGGCTACCACTTCCTCGTCGACAAGTGCGGCAAGATCTTCGAGGGTCGGGCGGGCGGCATCGACAGGCCCGTCCAGGGCGCGCACACGTACGGCCTCAACACCGACACGAGCAGCATCTCGGTCCTCGGCGACTACATGACGGCCAGGACCACTCCGGTCGTGCGGCAGGCGATCGCCGCGGTCGCCGCCTGGAAGCTCGGGATCCACGGACACGATCCGTCGGGGACCGTCACCCTCGTCCCGAGCGTCGACAACGGAAAGTACGAGGAGGGCGAGTCGGCCACGCTGCACCGGATCTCCGGGCACCGCGACGGTTCCGCGACCGACTGCCCCGGCGACAATCTGTACGACGACCTGCCCGACATCCGTGCTCGCGCCGCGGCCATCTCAGCCGGGGTGCTCCCGGAGGACTACGGCAGTGACGACACCGACACCGACACCGACACCGGTACGGGCGCGGGCCCGGCCGGGGAAACGGGCTCGGACCCGGAAGCGGACCTTGCCGCAGGCGCCGACGACTGGGCGACCGTGGACGCCGACGTCGCGATCGGCGACTTCGACTCCGACGGTCTCCGGGACGCCGCCCTCACCTACCGTGCGGCGCAGGGCTCCTTGTCCCTCGTGCTGATGCAGGGCACGGCGGACGGGTACGACACCGGCTCCCCCGCCGTTCTGTACGGCGCCGGGGGACGGGCCGTCGCCGCCGGTGATCTCAACGGGGACGGCTACGACGACCTCGCCGTACGCACCGACGGCGGGTTCGCCACCTTCCACGGCTCGGCCGGCGGGCTCACCACCACGGGTGCGCCCGTCATCGCCGGTCTCGACGGCGTCAACGGCGCCGACGGCGACGGCCTCGACCGCGGCGGTCAGGAGATCGGCGCGTCGTTCACGGCGCGCGACACCGACGGCGACGGGTACGACGAACTCGTCGTCGGCGGGACGGTCGTCGCGAGGGGCGGACCGGGCGGAGTCACCGCAGTGACGGGGCGCCCGGGTCCCGTAGGTCCCTAGGACGGGCCCTGGGCGGCCCTCGCCCGGCGGGAGAGGGCGGCCCGGAGCACGCGCTGCCCTTCCGTCGAGAGGTCGAGGGCCCGGCGCAGGCCCGCACCGTCCGGGGTGGCCGAAAGGACCTCCAGGATCTGGATCTGGCGGCGCTGCTCCCCCGCCACGAGCGGGCCCTGCTTCCCGCCCGACAGATCGAGTTCCTGGTGGAGTTCGAGCGCCAGGGCCGAGCATGCCGTGGCCCACTCGGCGAGCGGCCCCGCCGCCCACTCCGAAGGCGCGGCGCCGATCATCTTCCGTACCGGAGCCGCGGCTTCGTCGGTGTCGGGGGCGTCGTCCAGCACGGACCTGGCGGCGGCGAGCCGCCCCGCCCAGCCGTCCTCGCCCGCGGCGATGCCCGCCCAGAGCGGGCGCAGGACCTCGGTGTCGTCGATCAGCAGGGGCAGGCAGCGGTCGAGACAGGCCAGGCCGCTCGCGGCCAGGCTCCGTTCATCCGCCTCAGCGATCAGTTCCGCCAGGCTCATCGACGCCTCCAGTCGGGTGCGGACCGCAGTACGACGCGGTGCGGCGCGGTCGCGGTGCGGACGAAGGTACCGCTCCTTTCTGCGCCACATGGCCGAAAAGCGTCACTCAGTGTCGGCCACGCGGCGTCACACCATGGCCACGACCCGCCCCCGAAGGGTGTCGCGCGCTCAGCCCAGCTGGTTCGCCAGCGCCGTGAACTCCGCCCACGTGAGCGCAGGCTGCCCGGGTGACCAGGTCTTCTGCGCCAGCGCCCGCAGCGGCATCCGGATGCCCGCCGCCACCTGGTCCTGGGTCTGCGCCTGGGCGAGGTCGGACCAGATCGCGAGGCGGCCGCCCAGGATCTGGCCGGAATAGCGCTCGGGGACGGCGGTGGTGCCGCGCAGCACGAGCGGCGTCCACTGTTCGTAGATGCGGCGGCCGGTGGGGTAGGTGAACTGGTTGGGCTCGCCGAGCACGTAATACAGGTACTCGTCGTTGAGGTTGACCACCTTGCGGCCCTCGGCCAGGTACTCCTGCGGCTGCCGCGCCCCGATCTCCTTGCCGGTCCAGTACTCGACCTCGATGTCCTTGTCGGCGGACACGACACCGCCGCGGAAGAAGCCGTCGTTCCACGCCTTGGGCGTCTTGTCCGCCGCGCGCACGACGGCCGCCCGGTCGTCGAGCCAGCCGGTCGCCAGGTCCTGGACGCCGGCCTGCGGGCCGTACTTCCGCTGCGCCGCCCGGGCCAGTTGCGGGTACGAGGCGGCCGGGTCGCGCACGGTCAGCGCCTGGTACTCGTCGGCGCCGACGTGGAACCAGTCGCCGGGGAAGAGACCCGAGTACTCGCGCAGCAGATCGTCCACGATCCGCGCCGACTCCGGTTTCGAGATGTCGATGGCTCCCTGCCGCGGCACGCCCTGCGTGTTGCGGAGCTGGAGGTCCGGATGGGCCCGCAGGACCGCGCCGAGGTGACCCGGCGAGTCGATCTCGGGCACGACGGTGATGTGCAGGCTCTGCGCGAGGGCGATGATCCGGCGCACCTGGTCCTTGGTGAGGTGCTGCGCCGAGACGACCTCGGGGTGCGAGTCGGAGGCGATCCGGAAGCCCTGGTCGTCGGAGAAGTGCAGGCCGAGCTGGTTGAGCTTGAGGTCGGCCATCTCCCGCAGCCGGTCCTCGATCCAGTCCGCGGTGTAGTGCTTGCGCGCGATGTCGAGGTTGAGCCCGCGCTGCGGCCGCTCGGGACGGTCGCGCACGACACCCTCGGGCACGACGCCGCCGGAACGCAGGGCCTGCTTCACGGTGCGGGTGCCGTAGAAGACCCCGGCCTCGTCGGGGCCGGTGATCCGGACGCGGTTGCCGCGGGTGCTGAGGGTGTACGACTCGGGCCCGTCCGGCTGCGCGGGTCCGAGCGCCAGCTCGATGTCACCGGAACGCACCGGTCCGCCGTTGCGCACATCCGTCTTCAGCTCCCGGGACAGCAGCCTGGCCTCGTCGGCCAGCACCTCGCTGCCCTTGGCGACCACGACGGCACTGCCGGGCGCCGGCCGCCAGCCGGGCCCGCGGGCCGCCTCGTGCTCCCGTACGGAAGGGATGGTGCGAGGTGCCGTGGAGAGCGGATACGTCTTCGTGGGGGTCGGCGTGGGTGTGGGCGAGGGGGTGACGGCCGCGGGCGCGTCACCGTGTCCGCCCGGCTGCGTACCGCCGCCGGAGGAGCAGGACACGGCCGTGGTCAGCGCCACGGCGGCCGCGACCGCCGAGCCCGCCAGCCGCCTGCCCCTGGATCTTCCGCTGAACCTGCCCCAGGATGTGCCGCCGGAGCTTCCGCTGGACTGCCAGATCATCCCATCAGCCTCCTCTTCCGGGCGAAGTATGGCCAATCAAGATGAACCCTGCGAAGAAGGTCGGGATCGTCTATCATGCGCGGCGGACGCTCACGTCCGGGTGAAATTCGTGCATCCGTCGGACGACTCCCGGCGCGCCTCGATAGCGTTGAGGCTCATCCACCCCTCCCCTCACAGTCGCCACCGACTGCCCTTGTCCAGGAGCCGAGGAGCCCACGCTGTCCAGCGAATCGCACACCGGCGCCCTGCGGATCCCGGCTCCTGCCGCGCCCTCCCGCCGCGCCGCGCCGCTGCCGGGTCTGGAGCGCTTCAACACGGCCCCCGCAGGTGCCGCCGAGGCCGCACTGCTCGCCTGCTGCGGCAGCCGCCGCTGGGGCCGGCGGATCGTCGCCCACCGCCCGTACCCCGACCTGGACGCACTGCTCGCGGCAGCCGACGAGGCGAGCTACGACCTCGGCTCCGCCGATCTCGACGAGGCCCTCGCCGACGAGTCCTCCTCCGGGCTGAACCCCGGCGCCCCCACGGCCGCCCACACCGCGCTGCGCGCCGCCCACGCCGCGTACGAGAGCAGCTTCGGCCACGCCTTCGTGATCTGCCTGGACGGCTTCCGCCCCGACGAGCAGCCCGACCAGGTGCTGGCCGCCATCCGCGCACGGCTCGGCAACGAACGGGACGAGGAGCGGGTCGTCTCCGCCGACGAGCTGCGCCGGCTCGCCCGCGCCCGGCTCGCCCATCTCGTGGCCGCTCCGCACAACCCGTCCGGACCATCCGGTACATCCGGAGCACACGACCCGGACCGCTGCGCGACGCCGCCCGGGAACCGCCCCGATAGCCCGTCCGTGCCTGTTTGACTGCCTGTTTGATCACACCTATGGACCCCGCGCGAGGGAACCGACATCTCGTCGCTACGATGGCCAGGGCCGGTGGACCGTACCCGGCCGGGCCAGACCGACAGAGCTGTCACTTTTGGTAGAAGACTGGCGGCCGGCTCCAATCCCCGCTCCCGGAGGGTTTTTCCGTGCCGGCTGGAACGCTGTACCGCGGCCGGGAAGGTATGTGGTCCTGGGTGGCTCATCGAGTCACCGGCGTCCTCATCTTCTTCTTCCTGTTCGTACACGTGCTGGACACCGCTCTCGTCCGCGTCTCCCCCGAGGCGTACGACGAGGTCGTCGCCACGTACAAGAATCCGATCGTCGCGCTGCTGGAGTACGGCCTCGTGGCCGCCATCCTCTTCCACGCGCTGAACGGCCTTCGTGTCATCGCCGTGGACTTCTGGTCCAAGGGCCCTCGCTACCAGAAGCAGATGCTCTGGACCGTCATGGGCATCTGGGTCGTGCTGATGGCGGGCGCCGTCTACCCGGTCCTCGGCCACGCCGCACGTGAACTGTTCGGGAGCTGACGCCAGACATGTCTGCTGAGACCTCTTCCGCTTCGGCGATCGGTGCCGTCGAGGGCGTCGGCCCGTACAGCGCCGACAACCCCGCTCCCCTCATCGAGGCGCCCCGCAAGCGCACGGGGAGGACCCCGAAGTCGACCCGCGGCAACTTCGAGATGGCCGCGTGGCTCTTCATGCGCCTGTCCGGTGTCGTCCTCGTCGTCCTCGTCATCGGCCACCTGCTGATCCAGCTCGTCCTGGACGGCGGCGTCTCCAAGATCGGCTTCGCCTTCGTGGCCGGCCGCTGGGCGTCCCCGTTCTGGCAGGCCTGGGACCTGCTGATGCTCTGGCTGGCGATGCTGCACGGCGCCAACGGCCTCCGTACCGTCATCAACGACTACGCGGAGCGCCCCAACACGCGTCTGTGGCTCAAGGGCCTGCTGTACACCGCCACGGTGTTCACCATCCTTCTGGGCACGCTGGTGATCTTCACCTTCGACCCGAACATCCGCTAGGCACGGGGCTGAGGTAATCCACGTCATGAAGATCCACAAGTACGACACCGTCATCGTCGGCGCCGGCGGTGCCGGCATGCGCGCCGCCATCGAGGCGACGAAGCGCAGCCGCACCGCCGTGCTGACGAAGCTCTACCCCACCCGCTCCCACACGGGCGCCGCGCAGGGCGGCATGGCCGCCGCGCTGGCCAACGTGGAGGAGGACAACTGGGAGTGGCACACCTTCGACACGGTCAAGGGCGGTGACTACCTGGTCGACCAGGACGCCGCCGAGATCCTGGCGAAGGAGGCCATCGACGCCGTCCTCGACCTGGAGAAGATGGGCCTGCCGTTCAACCGGACCCCGAACGGCACCATCGACCAGCGCCGCTTCGGCGGTCACAGCCGCAACCACGGCGAGGCCCCGGTCCGCCGGTCCTGCTACGCCGCGGACCGCACCGGCCACATGATCCTCCAGACGCTGTACCAGAACTGCGTCAAGGAGGGCGTGGAGTTCTTCAACGAGTTCTACGTCCTGGACCAGCTGATCACCGAGGTCGACGGCGTCCGCAGGTCCGCCGGCGTGGTCGCCTACGAGCTGGCCACCGGCGAGATCCACGTCTTCCAGGCGAAGGCCGTCATCTACGCGTCCGGCGGCACCGGCAAGTTCTTCAAGGTGACGTCCAACGCGCACACCCTGACGGGTGACGGCCAGGCCGCCTGCTACCGGCGCGGTCTGCCGCTGGAGGACATGGAGTTCTTCCAGTTCCACCCGACGGGCATCTGGCGCATGGGCATCCTGCTGACGGAGGGCGCCCGTGGTGAGGGCGGCATCCTCCGCAACAA
Organism: Streptomyces sp. NPDC001970; assembly: GCF_053594115.1. Classification (NCBI taxonomy): domain Bacteria; kingdom Bacillati; phylum Actinomycetota; class Actinomycetes; order Kitasatosporales; family Streptomycetaceae; genus Streptomyces; species Streptomyces sp. NPDC001970. The sequence continues at coordinate 190,115 of NZ_JBSFDW010000001.1, forward strand.
GGACGGCGAGCGCTTCATGGAGAAGTACGCGCCCGTCATGAAGGACCTCGCCTCGCGTGACGTCGTCTCGCGCTCCATCTACACGGAGATCCGCGAGGGCCGCGGCTGCGGTCCCGAGGGCGACCACGTCTTCCTGGACCTGACCCACCTGCCGCCGGAGCAGCTGGACGCCAAGCTCCCGGACATCACCGAGTTCGCGCGTACGTACCTGGGCATCGAGCCGTACACGGACCCGATCCCGATCCAGCCGACCGCCCACTACGCGATGGGCGGCATCCCGACGAACGTCGAGGGTGAGGTCCTGGCGGACAACACCACCGTCGTCCCGGGGCTGTACGCCGCCGGTGAGGTCGCGTGCGTGTCGGTGCACGGCGCCAACCGTCTGGGCACCAACTCGCTGCTCGACATCAACGTGTTCGGCAAGCGCGCGGGCATCGCCGCCGCCGAGTACTCGGCGAAGAGCGACTACGTCGAGCTGCCCGAAAGCCCTGCCTCCTTCGTCGAGGAGCGGGTCGAGCGGCTGCGCAACTCCACCGGCGCGGAGCGGGTCGCCGTGCTGCGCAAGGAGCTGCAGGAGACGATGGACGCCAACGTGATGGTGTTCCGCACCGAGCAGACGATCAAGACGGCCGTCGAGAAGATCGCCGAGCTGCGCGAGCGCTACAAGAACGTGTCCATCCAGGACAAGGGCAAGCGGTTCAACACGGACCTGCTGGAGGCCATCGAGCTGGGCAACCTGCTCGACCTGGCCGAGGTCATGGCCGTCTCCGCGCTGGCCCGCAAGGAGTCCCGCGGCGGTCACTACCGCGAGGACTTCCCGAACCGCGACGACATCAACTTCATGCGCCACACCATGGCGTACCGCGAGGTCGGCGCCGACGGCTCCGAGACCGTCCGTCTCGACTACAAGCCCGTCGTCCAGACCCGCTACCAGCCGATGGAGCGTAAGTACTGATGGCTACACCGACCATGGACAAGGTGGAGGCGGAGGCCGCCTCCACCCCCTACATCACGGTCACCTTCCGGATCCGCCGCTTCAACCCCGAGGTCTCCGCCGAGGCCGAGTGGCAGGACTTCCAGATCGAGATCGACCCGAAGGAGCGAGTACTCGACGGTCTCCACAAGATCAAGTGGGACGTCGACGGCTCGCTGACCTTCCGGCGCTCCTGCGCGCACGGCATCTGCGGCTCCGACGCGATGCGGATCAACGGCAAGAACAGGCTCGCCTGCAAGACGCTGATCAAGGACATCAACCCGGAGAAGCCCATCACGGTCGAGGCCATCAAGGGCCTCACGGTCCTCAAGGACCTGGTCGTGGACATGGAGCCGTTCTTCCAGGCGTACCGGGACGTCATGCCGTTCCTCGTGACGAGCGGCAACGAGCCGACGCGCGAGCGCCTGCAGTCCGCCGAGGACCGCGAGCGGTTCGACGACACCACCAAGTGCATCCTGTGCGCCGCGTGCACGTCGTCCTGCCCGGTGTTCTGGAACGACGGGCAGTACTTCGGCCCGGCGGCGATCGTCAACGCGCACCGCTTCATCTTCGACTCGCGTGACGAGGCCGGCGAGCAGCGGCTCGAGATCCTCAACGACAAGGACGGCGTGTGGCGTTGCCGCACGACCTTCAACTGCACCGATGCCTGCCCGCGTGGCATCGAGGTCACGAAGGCGATCCAGGAAGTCAAGCGGGCGCTGATCACCCGCCGCTTCTGAGCGAGGCGTCACCGCTCTGCCAGGGGCCCGTTTCTGTACGCTCGCCGTACAGAAACGGGCCTTTGTCGTGCGAGAGCGGGGACTGATGACCGAGCCGAACCCGAACCCCTACCTGGACGGCGGCGACTACCAGTGGGGCCCGGCGAACCCGTACGGCCCCGCCCACGACTACAACTACGGCTACGGCTACGGCTACGGCTACCCGCAGGGCCCGCTCGCACCGCTGGGAGCGGCGGGGACGGGGGTAGGGGCCGGGGTGCCGCTGCTGGTGCTCGGGGACATCACGGTCCTGCAGGACTCGATCGTGACGCCTAACGGGACGCTGCCGCTCAAGGGCGCGGTGTGGAACGCCACGGACATGTCCCGGAGCGAGGAGAGCATCCCGACGCACGCGATCGTCCTGGCCGTCGTCTTCTCCGTGCTGTGCCTGCTGGGCCTGCTGTTCCTGCTGATGAAGGAGAAGAGGACGACGGGTTTCATCCAGATCACCGTCTCCAGCGCCGGCCGCCACCACACGACGATGATCCCGGCGACGGGACCGGACACGCTCCACTGGGTGCTGGGCCGGCTCAACTACGCGCGGGCACTGAGCATGTAGCCCCTTCCCGTCACGGCCGGCCCGGCGTCGAGCGCGGCGCCTATCTGTTTGAGCGTCACCTTGTGCGTGATGAGCCCGGACAGCCTCTCCAGCTCACCGCGCCCGGCGCCGCCGTGCAGACGGGCGAGCGCCCGTACGCCCGCTCCGGCGACCACGGTCTTCACGGGAGGCCGCTCCACCAGGGCGCCGAGCACCCGGACGGTCTCCGGGTGCGGCGGCAACAGCGAGAGCAGCCACGCCAGTCCGCGCACGGCCCCGATGTTGTACGGGTCGTAGCCCCCGTCCGGATCGGATCCGCCGTGGACGGCCAGGGCGAGCCAGGGGGTGGCGGTGCGACGGACGGCATCGGCGTCCATGCCGTCGATCAGCGCCGCAGTCTCACGGTCCCAGCGACGGGTCGGGGTTCCGGACGCCGTACGCAGATGCGCGATCAGCAGTCGCCACCGCGGACCGAGTTCGGGCAGCTCCGCGAGGATGCGGTCGGCCCACGGCTCCTCCGGGCTGAGCACCGGGTCCGGGAGAAGGGCGAGCAGCGCGTCCGCGGAGTCGAGCCCTTCGATGGCGGACCTGCGGAGAAACCCCACGACTCGCGGGGGCAGGACGCGTCCGGCGGACAGCAGCGCCCGGGCCAGATGGGCCGCTTCGTCACCGGTGACGGTCCGGTAGTACCTGCCGGCCAGATGCTCCAGCATCGAGGCCCAGGCGTCGCACCAGGCATCCTGCGCGAATCCGTCGGCGACCAGGGCGAGCAGCACAAGGGCCCGCTCCTTCTCGTCGGGTATGGCTTCCGCCGCATGGCGACGGGCGACGAGGATCTCGGCCAGCGCCTGACGACGCACGCGCGGCATGGCCCGCAGCCGTCCACCGACCCCCGTACCCTCGTGCGGCCACCAGGCCGCCCCCAACAGGGCGCCGGCGAGCGCCGGAATGTCGCCGCTGTCCGCGAGGGCACCGATCCGGTCGACCCTCTCCGGATCCTCCCAGGAAGACGCCGCGGAGCTGTCGAGGAGGACTGTGGAAGTTCCCATGCCGTGGAGCGTAGGAGCAGGCACTGACAGCGGGCGGCGATGCGACCGGGCGGCGCTACGCGACGCTGCCGCGCAGGAAGTCCTGGAGCAGGGCCGTCACTTCGGCGGGGCGTTCCAGCGAAGGGAGGTGTCCGGCCCACGGCAGTTCGGTGGAGCGGGCGCCGGGGATGAGGGTGGCGAGGCGGGTGCCCATGGTCCGGAAGTCGGGCAGGTCGTGCGCGCCCGTGACGACGAGGGCGGGAGCCTCGATGGCGGTGGGGTCGACGGGCGGGGCCGCGGGGGCCTGGGGCTGCGTCCCGGCCGCCTCCGCGTCCGCGGCCAGCTGGACCTCGAAGGCGTGCCGCTGCATGGCCCGTACGCGCTCGCGCACCGCCTCGTCCGCCTCGGGACCCAGCCAGGTGGTCACGTTCAGCTCGACGGCGCCTGCGAGATCGCCGGCCTCGATCAGTTCGTCCTCGCGGGCCCCGAAGTCCCGTAGCGCCGGTCCCGGTTCGTGGCCCGGCAGTCCGGCGCAGAGCAGCGCGAGCGAGGACACGCGCTCGGGGCGGCGGGCGGCGATCTCGACCGCGACGCGGCCGCCGAAGGACGCTCCGACGAAGGCGGCGCGGTCGATGCCGAGTGCGTCCAGGAGGGCGAGTACGTCGTCGGCGTCGCGGTAGGGCCGTACCGCCTCGGCCGGGGTCGCGCCGAAGCCGCGGAAGTCGCAGCGCACGACCCGGTGGCCGGCGTCGGCCAGGGCCTGCCACTGGGCGTCCCACATCCGCCGGTCGCATACGGACGAGTGCAGGAGCACCACCGCGGGGCCGTCCCCCGCCACATCGTGAGAGAGCGTCATGCCGCCGACCCTACGGTCCCGCACGCACCGGCGCCTCCCGATTTCCCTATCGACTTGAACACGTTCAAGAAGGGGTCTACAGTTCATGACAAGACCTTTTGAACACGTTCAAGGGAGGGTGGGGAATGGACCTCACTGTTGTCGCGTACGCCATCTACCTGCTGATCAGCGTCGCGCTCACCATCTGGGTGGCCCGCACGCTCAGCAAGAACGGCCGGATCTTCCTGGCCGACGTCCTGCACGGGAACGAGAAGCTCGCCGATGCCGTCAACCACCTGCTGGTGGTCGGCTTCTACCTCGTCAACCTCGGCTTCGTCGCGCTCCACCTCAGCCAGGACGGCGCCGTCACCGAAGCCCGGGGGCTCTTCGAGGCGCTCTCGGTCAAGCTCGGAGTCGTCCTGCTCGTCCTCGGCGTCATGCACCTCGTCAACGTCTACGTCCTCAACAAGATCCGCCGACGCGGAGTGATGGAGCGTCAGCAGACCCCGCCCGTCCCGCCGCAGGGCTGGACCGGCGCCGGCGACAAGGGCCCCTGGGCCGCGCCTGCCGCGGGGGCGTGAGCGGCCATGGGCGGCGAACCGGCAGTACCGGCGGTGGCGGCGGCCGTCCCGGTGAAGCGTCTGACCGTGCTGTACGACGCGCAGTGCCCGCTCTGTGTCCATCTGCGGCACTGGCTGCTGCGGCAACGGCAGCTCGTCCCGCTCGACCTGGTCCCGGCGGCCTCGGAAGAGGCCAGGCGGCGCTTCCCCGAACTCGACCACGGCAGCACCCTGCGGGAGATCACGGTGGTCGGCGACCGGGGCCAGGTGTACCGGTCCACCGCCGCCTGGATCGTCTGCCTCTGGGCCCTGTCCGAGCACCGGCCGAAGGCCAACTGGCTGGCGACTCCTGCCGGAGCGCCCTTCGCCAGGGTCACCGTCCTGGCCGCCGCGAAGTACCGGGAGGCCACCGCGGCGCCCTGTGCCGACGGGCGGTGCGAGGTACCGGGCCCGCCCCGTTAGGCTCGGTCATCGTGAACGACGTGAAGGACGAGAAGCAGAGCGCGTCCGCTGCCGAGCCCTCCAAGCCCGCCAAGCCTGCCAAGCCTGCCAAGAGCGAGCAGACCCGCACCCTCATCCTCGAAACCGCGCTGCGGCTCTTCCAGGAGCGCGGTTACGACAGGACGACGATGCGGGCCATCGCCCAGGAGGCGGGTGTCTCGGTCGGCAACGCGTACTACTACTTCTCGTCCAAGGAGCACCTCGTCCAGGGTTTCTACGACCGCATCGCCGAGCAGCACCAGGCGGCGGTCGCGGACATCCTGGAGGGCGGTGAGAAGGACCTCACGGCACGTATCCGCGGGGTCCTTCTCGGCTGGCTCGACATCGCCGAGTCGTACCACGAGTTCGCGGCCCAGTTCTTCAAGAACGCCGCCGACCCGGACAGTCCGCTCAGCCCGTTCTCGCCCGAGTCGGAAGGGCCCCGGGACGCGGCGATCGAGGTCCACCGCCGTGTGCTGTCCGGGGCCGCCGTCAAGGTCGACCCCGAACTGGCCGAGGCGCTCCCGCAGTTGCTGTGGCTCCAGCAGATGGGCCTCGTGCTGTTCTGGGTGTACGACAGGTCCGAGGGCTGCGCCAACAGCCGCCGCCTGGTCGAGCGGCTCGCGCCGGTCACGGCCCGCGCGATCTCGCTCTCCCGCTTCCGGGTCCTGCGCCCCCTCGTCAAGGAGACGCAAGAGCTGCTCAGGGACTTCATGCCGACGGCGGCCGGAATGGCCGCCTCGGGCAAGCCCAAGCGGACGGCGAGCCGGAAGGACCAGGACGGGTGACCCGGGGCGCCACGGACGCCGCGGGCCTGCGCGCAGTGAGTGACCCGGGGCGCGGCGGCCGCGCCCCGGTCCCCGGCGACCGGGGCGCGCGGTCCGTCAGGCCTGGCGGGACGCCAGTTCGACGACCGTGATGTCGGACGGTGCCCCGACCCGCACCGGCGGCCCCCACGCGCCCGCGCCCCGCGACACGTAGAGCTGGGTGTCGCCGTACCGCTCCAGACCGGCGACGGTCGGATTGGCGAGTTCCGCGACGTAGTTGCCGGGCCAGAGCTGCCCGCCGTGCGTGTGGCCGGACAGCTGGAGGTCCACCCCGTGGCGTACGGCCTCGTCGATCACGATCGGCTGGTGGGCCAGGAGGACGGCCGCACGGGCCCGGTCGCGGTCACCGAGTGCGCGGCCGAAGTCGGGGCCCTGGCCCTCGTTCTCACCGGCGATGTCGTCGACGCCCGCGAGATCGAAGCCGGCGATCTCGACGCGGTCGTTGCGGAGCGGGGTGAGGCCGAGCTCGCGTACGTGGTCGACCCAGGCGTCGGCGCCCGAGAAGTACTCGTGGTTTCCGGTGACGAAGAAGGACCCGTGCCGCGCCCGCAGCTGTGCGAGCGGCTCGGCGGCGCGGCCGAGGTCGGCGACGCTGCCGTCGACGAGGTCGCCCACGACGGCGACGAGGTCGGGCTGCGTGCCGTTGATCGTGTCGACGATCCGCTGGGTGTGGGCGCGGCCGAGGACCGGGCCGAGGTGGATGTCGCTGACGACGGCGATCCGGTATCCGTGCGCCCCGCGCGCGAGCTTCGCGAGCGGCACGGTGACCCGCTTCACCCGGGGCCCACGCATCACCCCGTACGTCCCGTACCCCACGGTCCCCGCGGCGACCGCGGCGGCCGCGCCGCCGGCGACGCGCGCGACGAACAGCCGTCGCGACAGCTCGGGGCGGGCGTCCTCGCGCACGTCGGTGCCGGTGCCCGCGCCGGGAGCGTCCGCGGTCGCCACGCCACCGCCGGGCCGTGCACCCGCGTCGGCCCCGCCGTCGACGGCGACGGAGCCCGCGGCCTCGGTCCGCCCGGAGGCGGCCGCGGGAACGCCGAGCTCCGCGCCTGCGGAGGACGGACCCACGGGCTCCAGCGGCCTCACGCCGGATGCGACCGTCGCGCTCCCGCCGCCCTGCGTGACGTCGGTCACATTCGCGCCCGCGGTCGTCGCGACGGCCGGACCGGAGCCTGACCGTGCGTCAGTCCTCCGCTCCAGCGCACGTCGCAGCAGCGGCCGTACGCCCTCCGCCACGACCAGCGCCAGCGTCAGGTAGAGCAGCGTCGCGAGCCACAGGTACCCCGGCCAGGCCAGGACCTGCTCGAGCCAGAAGGGCGCACCCGCGCGCCCCGACACCAGCGCGCCCACCGACAGCAGCGGCAGCAGCACGACCGCCACCGTGCCCGCGCGGCGTACGGCGCTGCCCGGCACCGTCGTGTCGCGGACCAGGCGACGCCAGACGTACCAGTGGACCCCCACCAGCACGGTGAGGACCACAGCGATCACAAGCAGGACGACCAGCACGGCACCGTTTCCTTATTCGCGGTCGCGGCGCAATGCGCGTACGCCACGCAACCCGATGACCCCGACCGCCGTCCCCAGGAGAAAGGACGTGATGGCGAGCAGCAGATGGACCCAGAAGTACGCAGTCGGGTCACCGGCGTCGTCGAAGGCGAGCCCGCTGGCGTCCTGCCACAGGTTCTTGACGAAAGTGACCCAGATGACCCAGCTCCACACCCCGAACGCGAGCAGGAACCAGGAGACCGGGCGGCTGAGCTTCATATCTTCAGTATCACCGGTGTCCTCCATACCGGTGTGGCGGGGTCCCGGGGATGGGCTGTACCGGCGGCGTCGGCGGCGGGTCACCCTGCCGGTGTCAACATCGGCGTCAACTCCATGTACTTTCTCGACCGTGTCTGCTTTGAAGAAGACCGCATTGACGGTCACCGCCGCCGCGTTGCTGCCCGCCCTCGCCGCCGCGCCCGCATCGGCGGTCACCGGCACGGCCGGCAAGGACAACACCGGACCGAAGCCCCCCGCCGTCATGTCGACCGTCGGCGGCGCGCGGCTCGGCAAGCCAGGCACCCAGGTCGATCTCGCATCCGGCGCCCCCGTCCTCCCCAAGGACCTGACGGCCCGCTCCTGGATCGTGGCGGACGCGGAGAGCGGCGATGTGCTCGCCGCCCACAACGCGCACTGGCGGCTGCCTCCCGCGTCCACCCTGAAGATGCTCTTCGCGGACACCGTCCTGCCCAAGCTGTCCAAGGACGAGGAGTACACGGTCACCGACGTCGACCTCGCCGATATCGGCGAGGGCAGCAGCCTCGTCGGGGTCAAGGAGGACTACACCTACACGGTCCACGATCTCTGGCTCGGTGTGTTCCTCCGTTCGGGCAACGACGCCGTCCACGTCCTGTCCGAGATGAACGGCGGCGTCCCGGAGACCGTCCAGCAGATGCAGGACCACGCCGAGGAGCTGCAGGCGCTCGACACGCACGTCGTCACACCGGACGGCTACGACGAGACGGGCCAGGTGTCCAGCGCGTACGACCTGACCCTGATCGCCCGCAGCGGGATGCAGAAGAAGGACTTCCGGGAGTACTGCTCGACCGCCCGCGCCAAGTTCCCCGGCGATGAGAAGCCGGGCAAGAAGCGCGAGACGTTCGAGATCCAGAACACCAACCGGCTGCTCACCGGTGACTTCGGCATCGATCCCTACGACGGCATCGCGGGCGTCAAGAACGGCAACACCACGCACGCGGGCGCGACCTTCACCGGTGTCGCGGAGCGGAACGGCAAGGTGCTGCTCGTCACCGTCATGAACCCGTCGTCGAAGGAGAGCCAGGCCGTCTACAAGGAGACCGCCCGCCTCTTCGACTGGGGTTTCGCGGCGGCCGGGAAGGTGAAGCCGGTCGGCGAGCTCGTTCCCCCGAAGTCCGCGCGTACGGACCCGTCCAACGGTTCCGAGTCGTCGACCGACTCCGGGACCAGCACCGGGACCGGCACCGGCGAGGACGGCAAGAAGAACCGGCCCGGCCCGGCGAAGGCATCGGCCGCGAGCAACAACGGCTCCAGCGGCGTGGGCGTCGCGATGGCCATCGTCGGCGGCGTGCTGGTGCTGCTCGCCGGCGCGGCGTTCCTGGTCAACCGCCGCTGGCCGCTCCCCGATCTGGTCCGCCGCCTTCCGCGCCGCTAGGCCGTGTTGGAGGACTCCTGCCTCGCACGCGACGCCTGGCACGCTCCCCCAGAGCTTGCGCCTGGGAGGTGCCCCCACCCCGTAGCCCTTCGGGCACGGGAGGTGCCCCCACGCCGTGTTGTCGGAGTCGTCCACGTACGTCCGGTACGGGGATGGTCCTCCGCCTTGCGATCGCACGCACCGGACGCCGCGAGCCCCGCCCTACGGGCGGACGGCGCCAGTTCTCACCCACGGCCTAGGAGTTCTCCCGCTGTGCCCGGTCGCCGCCGGCGGGCGCTTCCCCGCCGCCGGCCGCCGGCGTCGCCGTCCAGGCGGCGCAGTACAGCAGCAGCTTCGCCGTGAAGTTGATCCACAGCAGCAGGGCGATCGGCACGCCGAACGCCCCGTACATCGACTTCGCCGCGACGCCCGAGATGTAGCCGCTGAGCAGCAGCTTCAACAGCTCGAAGCCGACCGCGCCGAGCAGTGCCGCCACGATCAGCCTGCGGCGCGGAGGCTGCACCCCGGGCAGCATCGTCAGGACGTACAGGAGCATCAGGAAGTCGGCGAGCACCGCGACGGCGATGGCGGCGATCTGGAGCAGGACGCCGCCCGCCCCGTCCCGCTCGATGCCCAGCCGGTCGGCGCCCCAGCCGACGGCACTGGAGCCGAGCGACGAGGCGGCGAACGACGCCAGCACCACCGCGCCGAGCCCGAGCAGGACGACCGCGTCCTTGCCCTTTCGCACGATCGGATTGCCCTCCTCCTCGTCGTCGAGCTCCCAGACCGCGCGCAGGCAGTCCCGCATCGAGCCGATCCAGCTGATGCCGGTGAGCAGCAGCAGCGCACCGGCGATGAGGCCGACCGTCCCGGCGTTGTCGACGAGTGCCGAAATGCCGAGCTGGTCGGCGATTCCGGGCACCTGCTCGGCGAGCTTGTCCTCGATGGTGCGCAGCTGCTCGGGGCTGAGCAGGGCCGCGCCGATCGCCGCGGCGACGGTGATCAGAGGGAAGAGGGCGAGAAAGCTGAGGAAGGTGATGGCGGCCGCGAGCCGGGTCCAGTGGACCTGCTCGAGCCGCTCGTACGAGCGCCAGGCGTGGGTCTTCATCAGCCGCTGCACGAGCGGCCCGATGACGGGGAGTCGGGTCAACCAGTCCATGAGTTCTCCCTTCCCGCCCTCCCGAAGACCAAGGTTCTTGTTCCCCAGAAGCGCAGGCACGTGGCGAGGGCCATGCCGATGCCGAGCCCGGAGACGGCGTCGGCACAGGGCGATCTGAGCCCGAGTCCGTAGCGGGAGACGGCGAGGCAGCACACCTGGACGACGGTGCCCGCAGCGTTCACGCCGCAGAAGACGGCGTACGCACCCAGCCCCGCGCCCTGTTCCGCGCGGCGGCGCCGGTATGTCCCGTAGGCGTTGCCGAGATAGGCGACCGTGCAGCCGGCGACCGAAGACAGGTCCTTGGCGGTGAGCGGGCCCTGGCCGAGCGCGCCGCGCAGCGCGACGAACAGCGCGAGGTCGGCGGCGTACGCGCAGGTCCCGACCAGCGCGAACGCCACCAGCGCCCGGACCGTCCCCGGCACCGGTGCGCGGCTCGCGGGTCCGCCCGCGGGTCGGCCCGCGGGTCGGCCCGCGGGCGGACCCGCAGGTCGGCTCAGCGAGCGGCTTCCCGGTCCGCTCACCGGTCGGCTCACAGGTCCGCCACGGCCATGCCGTACATCGCCAGCCACACCAGCCCGATGACGGCGAGCGGCCGGTCGCGCAGGACGACCTCCTCCGGCGCACCGGCCGCGCCCCGGTCGGCGAACACGGCGTACCGCAGCACCGCGAGGATGAACGCGATCATCGAGAGCTGCCGCCAGGGCAGCAGCGAGCCGTTCGCGGTGCCGCCGCTCTCCAGCGCCCAGAGGCAGTAGCCGAGGACCGCGACCCCGGCCGCCAGCTGCCAGACGAAGCGCAGATATCCGGTGGTGTAGGTGGTGAGCAGGGCCCGGGTCGCACCACCCGCGTCCGCCATCTCCACGGCCTCCGAGTAGCGCTTGGCAGCCACCATGAAGAGCGCGCCGAAGCCGGTGGTGATCAGGAACCAGCGGGAGAGCGGGATGGACAGCGCCACTCCTCCGACCATCGCGCGCATCAGGAAACCGGTGGTGACGACGGCCAGATCGACGACGAGGACGTGCTTGAGCCGGACGCAGTACGCGAGCTGCATGAGGACGTACGCGGTCAGCAGCGCGGCGGTCATCGCGTTGCACAGGACCACGGCCGCGGTGGCCGTGGCGGCGGCGAGGAGCGCGCCCGCAGCGTAGGCGACGGGCACCGGCACGTCCCCGGCGGCCACCGGGCGGCGGCACTTCACGGGGTGCGCCCGGTCGGCCGCGGCGTCGCGCGCGTCGTTGATCAGATAGACGGCGGAAGCGGCGGTGGTGAAGAGGGTGAAGACGAGGACCAGTTGGAGGACGGCGTCCCGGGACGCCAGCTCGCCCGCGGCCGCGGGCGCCGCCACGACCAGCACGTTCTTGATCCACTGGCGAGGGCGTGCGGTCCGGACGAGCCCGACGGGCAGGCTCAGCACATGCCGGGCCCGGCGCGCGGGCGCGGGCTGCTCGGGCCGCCGCTCCGGCTGCTCCAGAAGGACGGTGCCGCGCTCAGCCATGGAGACCCCCGCCGCACCGGCGAGTCCGCGTCGTACACCCCGGCCCGCCGGACGGCACAGGCAGCCACGCCACGCCCAGGCGCGCCACCAGCGCGCCGAAGAGCGCGCCCGCGGCCACGTCGGTCGGGTAGTGGACGCCGACGACCAGCCGGGACACGCACATCGCGGCGGCCAGCGGGGCCACCAGCCGTCGGCCTGCCGGGCGCAGCGCGCCGAAGGTGACGGCGGCAGCGGCCGCGCCGGTGGCGTGCGAGCTGGGGAAGGAGTACCGGCCCGCCGTGCGGACGAGCGGCTCGAGCGCGGGCAGCCGTGGGCGTGGGCGGCGTACCACCCATTTGACGCCGATGCTCGCCAGATGCGCCCCGCCGACCAGCGCGGTCGCACGCAGCCATTCGCGGCGCCGCTCCTGGTCGGCCTTCGCGCACACGAGTCCCGCCGCGATCCACAGCGCGCTGTGCTCGCCGCTGCGCGAGAGCGCGCCGGCCGCCGCGGCCACGCCCGACTGCCGACCGCAGCCGCGCAGCGCCGCCAGCAGCCGGTGATCGGCCGCCACCAAGCCCGCCCGGCCTGCCCGGCCCGCCCGGTCGACGTATCGCATCTGCCGCCCCTTTCCCTCAGCCAGGGGCGACTCTTCTCAACCGGACGCCATCATTCACGGCAATCTTTGATGACACTCGGATAATCACCCATTTCGGCGAGTCAGCCGACATTGAGAGCAAAAGCCTCATAGAGGGCGATAGCGTCGCGTGCATGTCTGCCGACTCCCGTGCGACCTCGACGTCGCCATCCCTCGCCGCGGCCCCCGACCAGCTGCCCGTGGCCGTGACGGGCTGGGGTCGCACCGCCCCCTCGGCCGCGCTGCTCGTACGCCCCCGTACGTACGGGGAGGCGGCGGCGGCCGTACGCGGCTGCGGGGCGCGCGGCTCCATCGCGCGAGGGCTGGGACGGGCGTACGGCGACGCCGCGCAGAACGCGGGCGGCGCGGTCCTCGACATGACCGGTCTCGACCGGATCCGCACCATCGACGCGGAGTCGGGCGTCGTGGTGTGCGACGCGGGCGTCAGCCTGCACCGGCTGATGGAGGTGCTGCTGCCGCTCGGCTGGTTCGTACCGGTCACGCCCGGGACCCGCTATGTGACCGTCGGGGGGGCCGTCGGCGCCGACATCCACGGCAAGAACCACCACGTCTCCGGCTCCTTCTGCCGCCATGTGCAGGCGCTGGAACTCCTCACCGCCGACGGCGAGGCACGGACGGCCCTGCCCGGCACGGAGCTCTTCGACGCGACCGCGGGCGGAATGGGCCTGACCGGAGTGATCCTCTCCGCCACGGTCCGGCTGCACCGCGTCGAGACGTCGCTGATGTCGGTCGACACCGAACGGGCCGCCGACCTGGACGACTTGATGGCCCGGCTCACCGTCACCGACCACCGACACCGCTACTCGGTCGCCTGGATCGATCTGCTCGCACGCGGCGCGGCGACGGGGCGCGCGGTCATCACCCGCGGGGAGCACGCGCCCCTCGACGCGCTCCCGCCGCGCGCCCTGCGCCGCCCGCTGGAGTTCCGCCCGGGACGGCTCCCGGCAGCGCCCGGCTTCGTACCGGAAGGACTCCTCGGCCGTACGTCGGTCGCTCTCTTCAACGAGCTCTGGTACCGCAGGGCGCCGCGCTCGCGCACCGGCGAGCTGCAGACGATCTCCACGTTCTTCCACCCCCTCGACGGAGTCCCGCACTGGAACCGGATCTATGGGCGGAGCGGCTTCGTCCAGTACCAGTTCGTCGTCGGGTACGGCCAGGAGGAGGCACTGCGCCGGATCGTGCGGCAGATCTCCCGGCACGGCTGTCCGTCGTTCCTGGCCGTGCTCAAGCGCTTCGGCGAGGGCGATCCGGGCTGGCTGTCGTTCCCCATGCCCGGCTGGACGCTGGCCCTGGACATCCCGGCGGGCCTGCCGGGCCTCGGCGCCTTCCTGGACCGGCTGGACGAGGAGGTGGCGGGGGCCGGGGGGCGGGTGTACCTGGCCAAGGACGCGCGGCTGCGGCCGGAGCTGCTGGCCGCGATGTATCCCCGGCTGGACCGGTTCCGGGCGCTGCGCGCCGAGCTCGATCCGCGCGGGGTGTTCGTCTCGGACCTGTCCCGCCGCCTGTCCCTGTGAGTCTCCGCCTTCTCCCGTGAGAACACCGCCCGTCCCTGCGAGCCGCCGCCCGTTTCCGTGAGTCTCTGTGAGGAGCTTCTCGTCATGAAGGACGCCTTCGGCACCCCCCAGTCCCTGCTGGTCCTCGGCGGTACGTCCGAGATCGGCCTGGCCACGGCGCGCCGCCTGGTGGCCCGCCGTACCCGCACGGTCCGGCTGGCCGGCCGCCCGTCCCCCGCCCTGGACTCGGCCGCGGCCTCGCTCCGCGACCTGGGCGCGGACGTGCGTACGGTCCCCTTCGACGCCCTCGATCCCGCCACCCACGAGGAGGTCCTCGGCAAGCTCTTCGCGGAGGGCGACATCGACATGGTGCTGCTCGCCTTCGGGGTTCTCGGCGACCAGGCGCGGGACGAGGCCGAGCCGCTCTCCGCGGTGCGGGTCGCCCAGACGAACTACACCGGAGCGGTCTCCTCCGGGCTGGTCTGCGCGGCCGCCCTGCAGGCCCAGGGCCATGGCTCGCTCGTCGTGCTGTCGTCGGTCGCGGCCGAGCGGGCCCGGCGGGCCAACTTCATCTACGGGTCGTCGAAGGCGGGCCTGGACGCCTTCGCCCAGGGACTCGGCGACGCCCTGCACGGCACGGGGGTGCACGTGATGGTGGTCAGGCCCGGCTTCGTGCGGTCGAAGATGACGGCGGGTCTGCCGGAGGCGCCGATGGCCACCACCCCGGAGGCGGTCGCCGAGGCGATCGAGACGGGGCTGCGGCGGCGCTCGGAGACGGTGTGGGTGCCCGGGCAGCTACGGCTGGTGATGTCCGCACTGCGGCACGTGCCACGGCCGGTCTTCCGGCGGCTGCCGCTGTGACCGGCGACGTGCCGGGCGATCGGGGCCCGGAGGTCTAACCGGGGGTGACCGGGGTGGCGGCCGGGGCCTCCACCGACGTGGCCTGCGCGGGCACGTTGGAGGCCAGGGCCGCGCCGCTGCCGAAGGCGAACACCCTGAGCTTGCGCCACACGGCGTCCGCGCCCTGCTCGTACAGCGCGAACGACGTGCACGTCCACGCCGCCTCGTAGTCGGCCAGCTCCTCGTACGCCCGGTCCATCGCCTCCTCGGCGATCCCGTGCGCCACGGTCACATGCGGGTGGTAGGGGAACTGCAGCTCCCGGACCAGCGGCCCCGAGGCGTCCCGGACCCGCAGCTGCAGCTGCGTACAGGCCGAGGCGCCCTCGACGACCTTGACGTAGACGACGGGCGAGAGGGGCCGGAAGGTGCCGGTGCCGGCCAGCCGCATCGGGAACGGCGTGCTCGCCGCCGCGACCCGGGTGAGGTGCGCCTCCACGGACGGCAGGGCGGACGCCTCGGCCTCCGTGGGCGGGAGAAGGGTGACGTGCGTGGGGATGCCGTGCGCGGCGGGATCCCCGAAGCCCGCGCGCCGCTCCTGGAGCAGGCTGCCGTAGGGCTCCGGGACCGCGATCGAAACGCCGAGCGTTACGGTCCCCACGTCGTTCTCCTCATTCGTCGGACGGTCGGTGCAGCGCCAGTGTGACCGCTGCACCGCTCCTGTGGCCAGGATCCTTGGACTCAGTGCTTGGCGGGCAGGAAGCCCACCCGGTCGTAGGTCCGCGCGAGGGTCTCGGCGGCGACCGCACGGGCCTTCTCCGCACCCTTGGCGAGGATGGAGTCCAGCGTCTCCGGGTCGTCCAGGTACTCCTGCGTACGGGCCCGGAAGGGTGTGACGAAGTCCACCATGACCTCGGCGAGGTCGGTCTTCAGCGCACCGTAGCCCTTGCCCTCGTACTTCTGCTCCAGTTCCGCGATTGCCGTACCGGTGAGGGTGGAGTAGATCGTGAGCAGGTTGCTGACGCCCGGCTTCTCGTCCTCGTCGAAACGGATGACCGTGTCGGTGTCGGTGACCGCGCTCTTGACCTTCTTGGCGCTGACCTTCGGGTCGTCGAGCAGGTTGACCAGGCCCTTGGGGTTGGCCGTCGACTTGCTCATCTTGGCGGACGGGTCCTGGAGGTCACAGATCTTCGCCGTCTCCTTGAGGATGTACGGCTTGGGGATCGTGAAGGTGTCGCCGAACCGGCCGTTGAAACGCTCCGCGAGGTCGCGGGTCAGCTCGATGTGCTGGCGCTGGTCCCCGCCGACCGGGACCTCGTTCGCCTGGTACAGCAGGATGTCCGCGACCTGCAGGATCGGGTACGTGAAGAGGCCGACGGTGGCGCGGTCGGAGCCCTGCTTGGCGGACTTGTCCTTGAACTGGGTCATGCGGGAGGCCTCGCCGAAGCCGGTGAGGCAGTTCATGACCCAGCCGAGCTGGGCGTGCTCCGGGACATGGCTCTGGACGAACAGCGTGCAGCGCTCGGGGTCGAGGCCCGCGGCGAGCAGCTGGGCGGCGGCGAGGCGGGTGTTGGCCCGCAGCTCGGCCGGGTCCTGCGGGACCGTGATCGCGTGCAGGTCCACCACCATGTAGAAGGCGTCGTGGGACTCCTGCAGCGCGACCCACTGGCGAACCGCGCCGAGGTAGTTGCCGAGATGGAACGAGCCCGCGGTGGGCTGGATTCCGGAGAGCACGCGAGGACTGTCAGAGGCCATGTCCCACATTCTCTCAGGTGCCGCGGACAGGACGGGAACCGATCGCCGGTGGGCGGTGTATCAAGAGTGTGGGCATGCGGGAGGGGACCCTGGAGGGGGGCCGCACTCTGACCGTCGTCGACGAGGCAGCGGTGATCGCGCGCGTACGTTCCGGGGAGCCCGAGGCGTATGCGGAGCTGGTGCGCGCGTACACACAGGTGGCGTTGCGTGCGGCGGTGGCGTGCGGCGCGGGCGCGGACGCGGAGGACGTGGTGCAGACCGCGTTCTTCAAGGCCTATCGGTCACTGGGCGGGTTCCGGGACGGCTCGGCGTTCCGTCCCTGGCTGCTGCGGATCGTCGCCAATGAGACGAGGAACACAGTGCGGTCGGCGGTGCGGATGCGGGCCCTCGCCGGGCGGGAGGCGATGCTGCTGGGCGCCGGCGAGCCGCTGATACCGGACTCGGCGGACCCGGCGGCGGCCGCCGTGGCGGAGGAGCGCCGCGGACGGCTGCTGGCCGCCCTGGACGAACTGGGCGAGGAGCAGCGGCAGGTCGTGATCCACCGCTATCTGCTGGAGCTGGACGAGACGGAGACGGCCCAGGCGCTGGGCTGGCCGCGCGGCACCGTCAAGTCCCGGCTGAACCGCGCGCTGAAGAAGCTGGAGCGGCTGCTGCCGGGCGAGGCTCCGGGCGGGGCCGTGGACGCCCTGGACGGCTCGGGGGGAGGTGAGAAGTGTGGATGACCAGGGGCTTCCGGAGGAGCTGCGGGAGCTGGGACGCCGGCTGCCGGTCCCCGATGTCGACGGCGAGTCGATGGCCGAGCAGGTGCTGGCCCGGATAGTGGCGGAGTCGGTGCCCACGCCGGTGCCGGAACCGGTGCCCGGCCGGGCGTGGCGGGCCGTGGGCTGGGCCCGGCGGCGGTGGCGGGCGCTGACCGTCACGCTGTCCGGCGCCCTGGTCGTGCTCGTGCTCACTCCCCCGGTCCGGGCGACGGTCGCGGACTGGTTCGGCTTCGGCGGCGTCGAGGTGCGGTACGCGCCGTCGGCGACGCCCCCGCCGCCCGAGACGGTGCCGCGCTGCCGCAACCCGGTGTCCCTGGCGGAGGCCGGGCGCCGGGCGGGATTCGTGCCACAAGGGCCCGGCGCGCTGGGTGAGCCTGACGCGGTGTCGGTGAGCGTGGCGTCCGGCGGGCGCCGGATGGTCAGTCTCTGCTGGTACGAGCCGTCGGGGACGCTCAGGCTCGACGTGTTTGCCGCACGGCTCGACCCCTGGTTCGCCAAGCAGGTGCGGGTCCACCCGCAGTGGGTGGAGCTGTCCCGCGGCCGCACGGGACTGTGGTTCGCCGAGCCCCATGTGCTGAGGTTCCCGCTGACCGGCGGCGCCGGGCAGCAGTGGACCGAGTCGCGCCGCACCGCGGGCCCGACGCTGCTGTGGATGTCGGCCGACGAGCGCACCACGCTGCGGCTCGAGGGCGTGGCGGACGCGGACGAGGCGCGGAAGATCGCGGAATCGATGCCCTGAAATCCCCGGCGGGCCGAGGGGAACCGGACCGGCTCGGGCGGTGTACCAGAGGTGACGCGGACGGTGCGGACGGTCCGTACCGGGCGTCGACAGGGCAGGGGGAAGCATGCGACCGCTACGACGACTTGCCGCACTGGTGACGCTGATCGTCATGTCTCTGGGTGCGGCCCTCTTCCTGGCACCGGCCGCGGTGGCCGGGGGCCCGACCAGCGTGCTGGTCGTCTCCCCGGAGAGCGGCGAGACGGCCGCGCTCTACTACTCCGACCGGGAGTACCAGGCGCTGACGGACCTGCTGGGGCAGGGATCGTCGGGCGGCACGGACCGGCCGCCGTCCCTCGACTCCATGACGGGGGTGCGGCAGCTCAATGTGACCTGGATGGCGCACGACATCAGTCCCTGGCGGCTGGACCGGATCTATCCGTCGGACGACGGAGGCACGGTCTGGATCCACTCGGCGCTCGGGCTGCCGGCGTCGTACGACGGCCGGTGGCACAAAGCCACGGAGCCGGCCGCACTGACCGCCCTGCTGAAGAAGCTCGGCGTCATGGGCCGGCGGAGCAGCGAGCACGGCCGCCAGGGCATCCCGCCGCAGTCGTCGTGGGAGGGTGGCGGCGCGTCGCCGGAGGCGGCACCTCCGGCGACGGCCTCGGCCGCCGGAGGCGACGCCCCCGCCGACTGGTGGTGGGCGATACCGGGCCTGGCTGCCGGGACGGTTGTGGGCCTGGCACTCCGCCCGCTCGCTGCCCGGCTGCCACGGCCTCCGTTCACCCGCCGCGAGGACCGGGAGCCGGGCCCGCGCGGGCAGCTGCTGGACGTGTAGCGCTCGCTGCGGCAGAAGGTCAGGCCGGAAGGCCCGGTGCCGGGAAGCCGGACATCAGGTCGGCGACCTCCGCACGGATGGCGGCGAGGGCGTCCTCGTCGCCGTCCCGGGCGGCGGTGACACCGCGGGTGATCCAGTCGGCGACGGCCGGCATGTGCTCGGTGCCGAGGCCGCGGGAGGTGAGGGACGGGGTGCCGATGCGGATGCCGGAGGGGTCGAAGGGCTTGCGGGTGTCATAGGGCACGGTGTTGTAGTTGACGACGATCCCCGCGCGGTCCAGCGCCTTCGCCGCGACCTTGCCCGGGACGTCCTTGGGCGTGAGGTCCATCAGGATCAGATGGTTGTCGGTGCCGCCGGAGACCAGGTCGAAGCCGCGGGCGAGCAGCTCCTCCGCGAGGGCCTTGGCGTTGGCGACGACCGCGTGCGCGTAGTCACGGAAGGAGGGCTGGGCCGCCTCGTGCAGGGCGACCGCGATGGCGGCGGTGGTCTGGTTGTGGGGGCCGCCCTGGAGGCCGGGGAAGACCGCCTTGTCGATGGCCTTCGCATGCTCCTCGCGGGACATCAGCATCGCCCCGCGCGGGCCCCGGAGCGTCTTGTGCGTCGTCGTGGAGATCACGTCCGCGTGCGGCACCGGCGAGGGGTGCGCGCCGCCCGCGATCAGACCGGCGATGTGCGCGATGTCGGCGACCAGCACGGCTCCGGCCTCGCGGGCGATCTCACCGAAGGCGGCGAAGTCGATGGTGCGGGGAAGGGCCGTGCCACCGCAGAAGATGACCTTCGGCCGCTCCTTGAGGGCCAGTTCGCGGACCTCGTCGAAGTCGACGAGGCCGTTGTCCTGGCGTACTCCGTACTGCACGCCGCGGAACCACTTGCCGGTCGCGGAGACGCCCCACCCATGGGTGAGGTGGCCGCCCATCGGCAGGGCCATGCCCATCACGGTGTCGCCGGGCTCGGCGAAGGCGAGGTACACGGCGAGGTTGGCAGGGGAGCCGGAGTAGGGCTGGACGTTGGCGTGGTCGACGCCGAAGACCGCCTTCGCGCGGGCGATGGCGAGCAGTTCGACCTTGTCGATGTTCTGCTGGCCCTCGTAGTAGCGGCGCCCGGGGTAGCCCTCGCTGTACTTGTTCTGCAGGACGGTGCCGGAGGCTTCGAGCACCGCCCGCGAGACGTAGTTCTCGCTGGGGATGAGCCGCAGCGTGTCCGCCTGCAGCCGCTCCTCGGCGCCGACGAGTGCGGCCAGCTCGGGGTCGGTGGCGGTGAGCGCGGGATGGTTGGGCTGGGTGGGGAGTGTCATGGCGTCCTCCGGGCAGGCAGTCGGTGTCCCCGAGGTGCCGCCGGGAGTCCCCGCCGAAGGCGGAGATTGGCAGCACCCACGGGAATGTGTCCCTCGGTGCCCAGGCGGGCGGCACCTTGTCGGTTCTGCCGCACACGGCTCCCCCGCGGTCCGTTCCGCGTACGCCAGTCGCCGTGCGTATCGCCCACACTACTCGCGGCGGCGTCGGAGCCCGGCCACGGGTTCCCAAACCGCAGGGAAACGGGAAGGTCTCCGGCGAGCCGCTTCCGAAGCTCAATGTTTCTTCACGCGGTAGCCGAGCGACGATAGAAAGGGGCACCACCCCGGCCTGGTCCGGGCCTCATCCGGGCCCCGGGCCTGTCCGACCGACCCACGCCGCAGGACGAACGGAGACCCCGTGTCTGCTACGGAGAGAGCGATCGCCTCCGCGGAGGCGCACAGCGCCCACAACTACCACCCGCTGCCCGTCGTGGTCACCTCGGCGGAAGGCGCGTGGATGACGGACGTCGAGGGGCGCCGCTACCTCGACATGCTCGCCGGGTACTCGGCGCTCAACTTCGGCCATGGCAACCGGCGGCTCATCGACGCCGCGAAGGCCCAGCTGGAGCGGGTGACGCTGACGTCCCGGGCGTTCCACCACGACCGGTTCGCCGATTTCTGCACCCAGCTCGCCGAGCTGTGCGGCATGGAGATGGTGCTGCCCATGAACACCGGGGCGGAGGCGGTGGAGACCGCCGTGAAGACCGCCCGCAAGTGGGGGTACAAGGTCAAGGGCGTCCCGCCGGGCCAGGCGAAGATCGTCGTCGCGGCCAACAACTTCCACGGCCGCACGACCACGATCGTCAGCTTCTCCACCGACCCGGAGGCCCGCGCCGACTTCGGCCCGTACACGCCGGGCTTCGAGATCGTCCCGTACGGCGACCTGACCGCCCTGCACCGGGCGTGCAGCGCGAACACGGTGGCCGTGCTGCTGGAGCCGATCCAGGGCGAGGCCGGGGTCCTGGTGCCGCCGGCCGGCTATCTGGCCGGGGTGCGGGAGCTGACCCGCGAGCGGAACGTGCTGTTCATCGCGGACGAGATCCAGTCGGGCCTGGGCCGCACCGGCCGCACCTTCGCCTGTGAGCACGAGGGTGTCGTCCCCGACATGTACATCCTGGGCAAGGCGCTGGGCGGCGGTGTCGTCCCCGTCTCGGCGGTCGTCTCCTCGACCGAGGTGCTCGGGGTCTACCAGCCCGGTGAGCACGGTTCGACCTTCGGCGGCAATCCACTGGCCTGTGCCGTGGCGCTGGAGGTCATCGCGATGCTGCGGACCGGCGAGTTCCAGCAGCGCGCCACCGAGCTGGGCGAGCACCTCCACCACGAGCTTGGCCTGCTGGTCGGCGGCGGGGCCGTGGAGGCGGTGCGCGGGCGCGGGCTGTGGGCCGGGATCGACATCGTCCCGTCGCACGGCACGGGCCGGGAGATCTCCGAGAATCTGATGGAACGCGGTGTGCTGGTGAAGGACACGCACGGTTCGACGATCCGGATCGCGCCCCCGCTGGTGATCAGCAAGGAGGACCTGGACTGGGGCCTCGACCAGCTGCGCGCGGTGCTGGCCGGCGAGTGAGCCCGCGGGCGGTGGCCCGGGGCCGCGGGGCCCGGCCCACCGCCCGCGGCAGGACGTGCCGGGCTCGCGTACGAGTGCACGCGGGCCCGGCCTGTACGGACTGTCCGTCCTGTCCGTCCTGTCCGTCCTGTCCGGCCGGATCGGCCGGATCGGCCGGATCGGCCGGATCGGCCGGACAGGGCAACCTGGCGACAGGGGGCCGGGCACAGGGCCCGAGCGATCACATCGCTACAGGATCACGTGCGGCAGGAAGCGCGCGTACTCGTCCGTGACCAGCCCTGCCGACTCACGGATCCCGAGCCCCGCCGCCTCGCCCTCGACGACCCATGCGCCGAGCACGACCCTGTTGCCGTCGAAGTCGGGCAGCGGCGCCAACTCCTGGTAGCAGCAGGCCTCTTCCCGTACCACCGGCTCCGCGCCCGGTTCGTGGATCGTGACGCCCGCACCCTCGCGACCCAGCAGCGGCTTGGCGACGTAGCCGCCGGTGGCGGCGAGTTCGCGCGGACCGTCGAGATACGCGGGCAGCAGGTTCGGATGCCCCGGATACAGCTCCCACAGCACCGCGAGCAGCGCCTTGTTGGAGAGCAGCATCTTCCAGGCGGGCTCGATCCAGCAGGTGGTGCCGGTGCCGCCGCCGTTGTCCAGGGTGTCGAGGACGTACGGCCCGAAGCGGTCGGTGGTCAGCCACTCCCACGGGTAGAGCTTGAAGCAGCTGCGGATGAAGCGCAGCCGGTCGTCCACGAAGCGCCCCGAGAGCCGGTCCCAGCCGATCCGTTCGACCGACAGCGCCTGGGTGGCGAGCCCGGCCTGCTGGGCGGTCTCACGCAGATACGCGACCGTCATCAGGTCCTCGCCGAGCTCGTCCCCGTCGGAGTGCACGAAGTGCACCGGGCCGGGCGGCAGCAGCGGCGCCTGCCGCTTCCAGGCGTCGACGAGCCGCTCGTGCAGGGAGTTCCACTGGTCGGCGCCGGGGAAGCGATCCTCCATCCAGAACCACTGCGGGCTGGCCGCCTCCACGAGCGAGGTCGGGGTGTCGGCGTTGTACTCCAGCATCTTGGCCGGGCCCGTGCCGTCGTAG
This sequence comes from Streptomyces sp. NPDC001970, assembly GCF_053594115.1. Lineage (NCBI taxonomy): Bacteria > Bacillati > Actinomycetota > Actinomycetes > Kitasatosporales > Streptomycetaceae > Streptomyces > Streptomyces sp. NPDC001970. The sequence goes on from NZ_JBSFDW010000001.1 coordinate 212,969, forward strand.
CGCAGGTCGAACCGCCCGTAGAGGGAGGGCAGTTCGTCGCGTCGGCGCCAGGACTCGGCGACCCGTCTGGCCAGCCGCCGGTCGCCGATGCCGAGGTCGGCGAAGCGGTTGTGCTCCACGATGTGCGCGGCCGCGGCCAGACACATCGCGTGCAGTTCCTCGACGACCTCCTCCAGCGCCTCGACCTCGGGCAGCGAGAACTCGTAGTACGCGCTCTCGTCCCAGTACGGCCGCAGCGAGCCGTCCGGGTAGCGGGTGAGCGGATAGACGAGCCCTTGCTCCTCGACGGTCTCCTGCCAGCCGGGGCGCGGTTCCGTGGTGTGACGCTTCATCGGTGGCTACGTGTCCCGGCTCAGCCGCCGCCGCTGCTGGAACCGCCGAAACCGCCGGTGTCCACCGCCGACTTGTCGTAGCTGCCGCCCGAGACCTTGCCGCTGCGGATGCTGCCGCCGTAGTGGTGACGGCCGGACGTGTGCCCGTCGCCGTCGTCGTCCTCGCACTCGTAGTCGGGCAGGACCTCGTACGTCACCGGGTCGACGCACCGCTCGTCCGGCTCCGAACCGCAGGATGTGAGCGTCGCCGCGAGCACCCCCATCCCACCGAGCACCACTGTGCCCGACCTCAGCCTGCGCCGCGCCATCCTTCCGGCCTCCCCGTCCTTGTACACATCAAGCCAGTCAACGAATCGCCGCACAGACTAGATGGCCGCGCCGCCCCGCCGTAAGACCGGTCCGCCAACCGTCCGCAACTAGAGTCACTTTGTGTTCTTTGGGATGCTCTGCGCTCTCGCCTCGTCGGTCTGCTACGGCCTGGCCACCGTCTTCCAGGCGGTCGCCGCCCGTGCCGTCGTCGATCCGGCGACGACGTCGGGGGTGGACCCCGCGCTGTTCCTGCGCGCGGTGCGGCAGTGGCGGTATCTCGTCGGGCTCTGCCTGGACGGGGCGGGCTTCGCACTGCAGATCGTGGCGCTGCGGCTGATCCCGATCTACGCGGTGAGCGCGGCGCTCGCGGCGAGCCTGGCGGTGACGGCGGTGTCCGCGACGCGGGTGCTGTCCGTGCGGCTCGGCCGCACCGAGTGGGCCGCGGTCGGCGTGGTCTGCGCGGGCCTCGGGATGCTGGGGCTCGCCTCGGGTCCCGAGGGCCAGGCATCGGCGCCGCCCGAGCTGAAGTGGGTGCTGCTCGCCACGTCGGTCGCGGTCCTGCTGATCGGCGTGGCGGCCGGCCGGCTGCCGGGCCGCGCCCGGGCGCTGGTGCTGGGCCTGGGCGCCGGCATCGGCTTCGGAGTGCCGGAGGTGGCGGTGCGGCTGCTGGACTCGGTGGACTTCACGAGCCCGGCGCTGTACGCGCTGCTGCTCGGCGGGGCGGCGGGGTTTCTGCTGCTCACCTCGGCTTTTGCGCGGGGCTCGGTGACCACGGCGACGGCGGGTCTGGTGCTGGCGGAGACCCTCATCCCCTCGGCGGTGGGGGTGATCTGGCTCGGTGACCGTACGCGCGAGGGGCTCGCGTGGCTCGCGATCACGGGGTTCGCGCTCTCGGTGGTCGGGGCGCTGACGCTGGCCCGCTTCGGCGAACTCCCGGCGCCGGCGGGGGACGCGGGCCCGGGGCCGGGTCCCGGCCCGGGCCCGGCGCCCGAATCCGCCGGAGCGAACGACGGCCCACCGACACGGGGGTAGGCCCCTGCGTCCGCCCGCGACGATGCCCCGCTCACGGCAGCACCCTGCACAGCGCATCCAGCGCACCCGACCACGCGCTGTCCGGCGGCGTCCCGTAGCCCACGACGAGGGCGTCGCGGTCGAGGGCGGTGGAGGGATGGCGCAGGCTGGAGAGGCCCTCCAGGGCGAGGCCCTGCCAGGCCGCCGCCTGGACGACCGTGCTCTCCGTGCCCGCGGGGAGTTCGAGGACCGCGTGCATCCCGGCCGCGATGCCGCTGACCCGGATGTCCGGGGCACGTTCCGCGAGCGCCTCGACGAGCTGGTCGCGGCGGCGCCGGTAGCGCAGCCGCATGCCGCGCACGTGCCGGTCGTACGCACCCGACGCGATGAACTCCGCGAGCGTCAGCTGGTCCGGCGTCCCCGACGCCCAGTCCGACTCGCCCTTCGCCTCCGCGACCTCGGCCGCCAGCCCCTCCGGAAGCACCATCCAGCCCAGCCGCAGCCCGGGTGCCAGGGACTTGCTCGCCGTCCCCAGATAGACGACCCGGTCCGGGTCGAGGCCCTGCAGCGCACCGACCGGCTGGCGGTCGTAGCGGAACTCCCCGTCGTAGTCGTCCTCCAGGATCAGCCCGCCCGCGCTCCGCGCCCAGTCGACGACTGCGGCCCGCCGGTCGGCGTGGAGCGCGACCCCCATCGGGAACTGGTGCGCGGGCGTGAGCAGCACCGCGCCCACTCCCTTCAGCCCTGCCAGCTCGTCGGTCCGCGTGCCGTGCTCGTCGAAGGGCAGTACGGGCAGCCTCAGCCCCGCGTCCGTCAGCCGCTGCCAGTGCAGATCGAGTCCGTACGACTCGACCGCCACCTCCCGCACCCGGCGCCGGTGCAGCACGGTCGCGAGCAGCATCAGCCCGTGGATGAAGCCGGAGCAGATGACGATGCGGTCCGGATCCGCGGACACCCCGCGGGCCCGCGCGAGATAGTCCGCGAGGACGGTACGCAGCTCGATGCGCCCGCGCGCGTCGCTGTAGCCGAAGGCCTCGTGCGGGGCGGCGGTCAGGGCGCGCCGCGCCGCCTTGAGCCATTCGGCGCGCGGGAACGAGCCGAGGTCGGGCGAGCCGGGCATCAGGCTGTACATGGGCCCCGGGCGCGCGGGCCGCGCCCGCCGGGCGCTGGGCGCCGGCTTGCTCGGGGTGGCGCGGCGGGCGACGCGGGTGCCCGAGCCCTGGCGGGCGGTGAGCCAGCCTTCGGCGACGAGTTCGGCGTACGCGTCGGCGACGGTGTTACGGGCGAGGCCCAGGTCGGCGGCGAGCGTACGGGACGACGGCAGCCGGGTGCCGGGGGCCAGCCGCCCGGTGCGCACGGCGTCGCGCAGAGCGTCCATGAGGCCCGTGCGCAGCCCGGAGCCGCGCAGCTCGATATGGAGGTCGGCCCCGTTGGTCGCCTCGGACGCGGAAGTGGCCCAGTCATCCGTCATGGGATTGGACCATACCGAGGTGCCACATGGCACGTACGGTCGTATCCATGACGACGGACGAGTTCAACCCCGAGCACACCCCCCGCATGGAGTGGGCGAAGCACGCTCCCGAGGTCTACAAGGCCATGGTCCGGCTGGACGCGGCCGCCCGGAAGGGCCTCGACCCGGTGCTGCTGGAGCTGGTCAAGATCCGCGCCTCGCAGCTCAACCACTGTGCCTTCTGCCTCGACATGCACACGAAGGACGCGATCGCGGCGGGGGAGTCGGTGGACCGGATCATCCAGCTGGTCGCGTGGGAGGAGTCGCAGCACTTCTACACGGCGAAGGAGATCGCCGCGCTCGAGCTCACGGAGGCGGTGACCGTGCTGACCGACGGATTCGTCCCGGACGAGGTGTACGAGAAGGCCGCGAAGCACTTCGAGGAGGCGGAGCTGGCCCAGCTCGTCGCCGCGATCGCGGTGATCAACACCTGGAACCGCTTCGGCGTCACCCACCGGCTGGTGCCCGGCCACTACACGCCGGGACAGTTCAAGCACTGAGCAGCGGACCGGGGCCGGTTCAAGCTGTGCAGCGGACCGAGCCAGGAGGGCGGCACATGCCGGTGAACGACTTCCGCGCCCTGCACCACGGCCGCGCCCCCGAGGACCCCCTCGTGCTGCCCGGTCCATGGGACGCGGCGAGCGCCCGCGTCTTCGCGGACGCCGGCTTCCCTGCCCTGGCCACGCCGAGCGCGGGGGTCGCGGCCTCGCTCGGGTACGAGGACGGGCAGACGCCCGCGGACGAGATGTTCGCAGCGGTCGCCCGCATCGTCCGGGCCGTGGACGTCCCCGTCTCCGCGGATGTCGAGGCGGGCTACGGCCTGCCTGCCGAGGAGCTGGTGGAGCGGGTCCTCGGCACCGGCGCGGTGGGCATCAACCTGGAGGACTCGAGCCCCGGCAGGGTCCTCGTCGACCCGCGGCGCCAGGCGGAGCGGCTCGCGGAGGTACGGGCCGAGGCGGGCGGCGCGCTCTTCCTCAACGCGCGCGTCGACACCTTCATCAGCGGGGTCGCCGATCCGGAGGCGGCGATCGAGCGGGGCCTGCTGTACGAGGCTGCGGGCGTGGACTGTGTGTACCCGATCGGGGCACCGGCGGACGCCCTTCCGCGCCTCCGCGAGGCACTCACGGGGCCGATCAACGTGGGCAGGTTCCCCGGATCCCCGGAGAACCCCGAACTGGGCCGCCTGGGCGCGACCCGCATCACCTTCGGCCCCGGCCTGCTGCTGCGGACGCTGGAGACCCTCCGCGCCCTGGCGGCATCACTGCGCACCTGACGGTGCCGTCCTCGGCAACCGCCCCGCACGGGGCGCCCCCTGTGGGCCCGGCCTCGGCCCGGGCCCACAGGGGGACGGGGGCAACGGCCCCGTCACTTCTTCGGAAGCCACGCCTTCCAGGTGGACTCGTTCGCCTTCACCCACTTCTCCGCCGCCGCCTCGGGCGACAGCTTCTGGTCCGCGATCATCAGCGCGACCTCGTTCTGCTGCTCGGTCGTCCACGTGAAGTTCTTCAGGAACTCGGCGGCCTCGCCGCCCTCCTTCGCGAAGTCCGCGTTGAAGAACTTCTGCAGCGGGGTGTTCGGGTACGCGCACGCGACCTTCTTCGGGTCGGCGTCGCAGCCCTCCGTGTACTCGGGGAGCTTGACCTCGACGAGGTCGATCTGGGCGTTGAGCCACTGCGGGGTCCACCAGTACGTCAGGAAGGGCTTCTTCTCCTTCGCGTACTTCTTGATCGCCGTGATCTGGGCGGCCTCGGAGCCCGAGTAGTTCGTCTTCAGGTTCAGCTTCAGATTGCTGATGATCGCATCGTCGTTGGTGACGTAGTCGGGCGAGCCCTCCAGGATCTCGCCCTTGTCGCCGCTCTCCGCGGTTCTGAAGTCCTTGGCGTACTTGTTGAGGTTCTTCCAGTCCGTGACGTCGGGGTGCTGGTCGGCGAAGTACTTGGGCACGAACCAGCCGATGTGCCCGGTGACGCCGAGGTCACCGCCCTTGACGACCGTCTTCTTCGTCTCGACGTACTGCTTCTCCTCCTTCGGGTGGCCCCAGTCCTCCAGGATCGCGTCGGTGTCGCCCTTGGACAGCGCGTCCCAGGCCAGCACCTCGCCCATCTGCTGGGTCTTGACGGTGTAACCGAGCTCCTTCTCCAGGATGTGCTGGGCCACGGCCACGTTGGCCTGGGCGCCGACCCACGAGGGGACGGTCAGTTTCACGGTTTTCCCGCCGCCCGCGTCGTTGCTCTTGCCGGTGTCGGCGGCGCCGCAGGCGGTGAGGGAGAGGATGCCGAGGGCGCCGGCGACGGCCACAGCGGTACGGAGGGGACGAACGGTACGCATGGTGCTCCTGTCAAGAGAGGGTGAGGGTCAGCGGTCGGTGCGGGAGGTCCGCTGCGTGATCCGGTCCAGGACGAGGCCGAGGCAGACGATCGCGATCCCGGCCGTCATCCCGATGCCCATCTCGCCCCGGGAGAGGCCCTTCACGACGTCGTACCCGAGCGCCCCGCCGCCCACGAGGCCGCCGACGACGACCACGGCCAGCACGAGCACCACGCCCTGGTTGACGGCGAGTTGCAGGGCCGGGCGGGCCAGGGGCAACTGCACCTGCAGCAGCTGCTGCCGGGTGGAGGCCCCGAGCGAGCGGGAGGCCTCCAGCGCGGCCGGGTCGACCTCGCGCAGGCCCTGGGTGGTGATGCGGACGACGGCGGGCAGCGCGTAGACGACGGCCGCGACGATCGCCGACGTACGCGTGGCGCCGAAGAGCGCGACCACCGGGATCAGATAGACGAACTGCGGCATCGTCTGCATCGCGTCGAGCAGCGGTCGCAGCCAGCGCTCCAACCGCCCGGCCCGCGCGCACAGCATGCCCGTGAGGAAGCCCAGCACCAGCGTGACCACCAGCGCGGCCAGCACCTGGGAGAGCGTGTCCAGGGACCTCGTCCAGACGCCGAGCACCCCGATCGCGCTCATTGCGGCGGTCGCGGTGAGCGCGGAGGTCCAGTTGCCGACGAGCCACGCCACGGCGGCGACGAGCAGCAGCACCGACCACCACGGCAGCCAGAGCAGGGTGTCCCGGAGCGGGTTGAGGATCCACAGCGTGAACTCCCGCGCCCAGACCTCCGTGAACGTCAGGTTCTCGGTGATCCACTCCTGCGCCTTGTTGACCGGCGTCGAGATGTCGTACGTCCACGCCTCGGGCCACGCCGCGGTGCGGACGGCGGCCGCGGCACCGACCGCGACCAGCACCAGCGCCCAGGCCCGGCCGCCGTGCAGCCAACTCCCCGCGCGCGGGGGCAGGCCGCCGATGCGGTCGCCGGCGGCCGCTGTCGTACGGTCCAGCCAGATGGCGATCAGGACGATCGGGACGCCCGCGGCGAACGCCTTGCCGACGTCCGTCGTCGACAGCGCCGAGTACACCTCCTCGCCCAGGCCGCCCGCCCCGACGAGGGCGGCGATGACGACCATGGACAGCGCCATCATGATCGTCTGGTTGAGGCCGAGGAGCATCTGCCGGCGGGCGAGCGGCAGCCGGGCCGTCCACAGCCGCTGCCGGCCGCTCGCGCCGAGCGACGCGGAAGCCTCCAGCGCGGCCGGGTCGGCGCCGCGCAGGCCGAGCGCGGTGAGGCGGGCCATCGGCGGGGCCGCGTAGATCACCGTGCAGAAGAGCGCGGCCGGCGTGCCCGTGCCGAAGACCAGCACGAAGGGGAGGAGATACGCGAACGCCGGCAACACCTGCATCGTGTCCAGCACCGGCTGCAGCGCACGGTCCACGCGGTCGGAGACCCCGGCCAGGAGCCCGATCAGCGCGCCCAGGACAGCGGCGACGGCCACGGACACCACCATCAGCGCGATGGTGATCAGCGTGGCGTCCCACATCCCGAGCAGCCCGCACACGGCGAACGCCCCGAGCGCGGTGAGCGCCACGCGCGACCCGCGGAGCCCGAGCCCGGCGGCCCGCCACGCGGTCAGGACGCCGGCAGCGAGGACGCCGAGCCAGCCGAGCGCGTCGAGCAGCCGGTGGACGGCGTCGACCGCGTCGGTGGCCGTGTTGGACAGGTGCAGGAGGAAGTACAGGAAGAGGGGGTGGGTGTCGCGGTTGTCGATGACCCATGCGTTGGCGTCGTCGAGCGGCTGCGAGATGTCGACGGTCAGGCCGGAGGGCCAGCTTCCGCCCCCGAGCAGGGCGATGCCGAGCACGACGAGCACGGCGACGGACGCGGTGGCCGCGCCGCCTGCCATGAGCCGGCGCCGGCGCCGTACGGGCTCGGGTGCCGGGCGCCCGCCCACGGCCTTGACGGTCTTGGACACGTCGTCCACGGTGACGCTCATCGCTGACACCGCCATGCCTGAAGCAGACCCGGAACCGCCCGGTCGGCCGCAGTGTCCGTCCTCGAAGGCCGGACGGCCTCGAGACGACCAGGCACCACCCCGTCGCCCGGAGCGTCCGTCCTCGAACGACGGACAGGCTGATGGTGGGGCGGTACCGACGAGTCGACCCGCATGTCCGTCCTCGAACGACGGACGGGATCGATCGGCGCCTGCCGAGCGGGCTCCCAAGGAGCGCCGGTCGTGAACGAGGCCCACGGGCCGGGACGGAGCCCCGAAGTCGGGGTCAGGGGCGGAGCTCCGGCGGGGGCTGGGGCGGAGCCCCGGTTCGGGAAGGGACGGGGTGGGGAAAACACGCTCACGCCGCCACCTCCCCCACCGGCACGCCCGCCACCACCGCGAGCAGCGCCGCATGGTCGACGATGCCCAGGCACCGGCCCTCGTCCATCACCCGGGCCGGGACACCCGCGCGGGCGACCGCGTCGATGGCCTGGGCCACCGTCGCGTCGGGCGGCACCGCGGGCCCGCCCGCGTCGGCGTCGGACGCGTCCGCCGGGCGCATCGCCGTGCGGACGGTCATGACCTGTTCGCGCGGGACGTCGCGGACGAAGTCCCGTACGTAGTCGTCGGCGGGCGAGCCGACGATCTCCTCGGGCGTGCCGAGCTGCACGATCCGTCCGTCCCGCATGAGCGCGATCCGGTCGCCGAGACGCAGCGCCTCGCCCAGGTCATGGGTGATGAAGACCATCGTGCGGCCTTCCTCGTGGTGCAGCCGTACGACCTCGTCCTGCATGTCGCGGCGGATCAGCGGGTCGAGCGCGCTGAACGGCTCGTCGAAAAGGAGCACTTCAGGGTCGACGGCGAGCGCCCGCGCCAGCCCGACGCGCTGCTGCTGGCCGCCGGAGAGCTGCCCGGGACGGCGGTGTTCGAGTCCCTCCAGGCCGACCTTGGCGACGACCTCCGCCGCCCTGGCGCGCCGCTGCGCACGGCGCATGCCCTGGATCTCCAGCCCGTACGCGACGTTGTCGAGCACGGACCGGTGCGGCAACAGCCCGAAGTGCTGGAAGACCATCGAGGCGCGGTGCCGGCGCAGCTCGCGCAGCCGGGACTTGTCCATCGACAGCACGTCCTCGCCGTCGATCGCGATCGACCCGGACGTCGGTTCGATGAGCCGGGTCAGGCACCGGACGAGCGTGGACTTGCCGGAACCGGACAGGCCCATGACGACGAAGACCTCGCCGCGCCGGACGTCGAAGCTGACGTCGCGTACGGCTGCGGTGCAGGCGGTGCGGTCGCGCAGCTCGGTGGGGCTCAGCGCAGCGAGCTCCGGGGATCCGGGCACCCGCCGGGCCCGCGGCCCGAAGACCTTCCACAGGTCGCGCACTGCGAATACGGACGGCTCGGTCATCGTGCCTCACTTCCGGTCTGCGGCTGCGTCTGCGCCTGCCGCATCGGCTGCGTCTGCAGCAGTTCCGCGCATTTCTCGCCGACCATCAGAACCCCGATCATCGGGTTCACGGCGGGCATCGTCGGGAAGACGGAGGCATCGGCGATACGGATTCCGTCGAGCCCCCGCACCCTCAAGTCCGGTGACACTACGGCACGTTCATCGGTGGGAGCCCCCATTCGGCAGGTGCCGGCGGGGTGGTACACGGTGTGCGCGACCTTGCGCGCGTACTCGCTCAGCTCCTCGTCGCCCGTCACCTCGGGCCCGGGGCACACCTCCCGCTTCAGCCACTCGGCGAGCGGCGCGGTCTTCGCGATCTCGCGCGCGAGGCGGATGCCGTCGACGAGGGTGCGGCCGTCGTGGTCGTCCTCGTCCGTGAAGTACCGGAAGTCGAGGGCGGGCTTGGTCTCCGGGTCCGCGCTGGTGAGGTAGAGACGGCCGCGGCTGCGCGGCTTGGGGATGTTCGGGGTCATCGACACACCGTGCGGCGGGCGTTCGTAGCCGAGCCGCTCCGGATTGTCGGTGAACGGTATTTGGTAGAAGTGGAACATCAGGTCAGGGCCCCGGTGCTCGGGATCACGGCGTACGAAGAGCCCGGCGTCGGAGTCCATCGCCGAGTTCTCGGGGATCGGCCCGTGGGTCTCCCAGACGATCACCGACTCGGGGTGGTCGAGGAGGTTCTCACCGACGCCCGGCAGGTCGTGCACGACGGGTATGCCGAGGGCTTCCAGATCGGCCTCGGGCCCGATGCCCGAGTGCAGCAGGAGCCGCGGGGTGTCGACGGCGCCCGCGCAGACGACGACTTCGCGCCGCGCCCGTACGAAGCGCTCCGCCCCGTCCTTCGCGCGGACATGGACACCTGCCGCGCGCCGGGTGCCCGGGGCCAGCTCCAGCCGGTACGCCCAGGTCTCCAGCAGCAGCGTGAGGTTCGGCCGCTCGTCCATCACCGGATGCAGATACGCGACGGACGCCGACGACCGCTTGTTGTTCTCCGGGTGGTACGCGAGGTCGAAGAAGCCGACGCCTTCGTGGAAGGGCTCCCTGTTGAAGCCCTCGATGCGAGGAACGTCGAGCGCGGTCTGGGCGGCGTCGACGAAGTCGCGGGCGATGGCGTTACGGTCAGCCTCGTCGACCGGCACGATGTGGTTGAGCAGCCGGTCGTAGTAGGGGCCCATGGCGGCGGCGTCCCAACCGTCCGCCCCCGCCTCCGCCCACTCGTCCCAGTCGGACGGCAGCGGCTTGAAGGCGATGAGGGTGTTGTGCGAGGAGCAGCCGCCGAGGACGCGGGCGCGGCTGTGCCGGATATGGGAGTTGCCGCGGGGCTGTTCGGTGGTGGGGTAGTCGTAGTCGAGTTCGCCGCCGAGGAGCCCCATCCAGCGGCGCAGCGTGAGGACGTCCTCACGGTCGGCGTCGCTCGGGCCGCCCTCGATGACGGCGACGGTGACGTCCGGGCTCTCGGTGAGGCGGGAGGCGATGACGGATCCGGCGGTGCCGCCCCCGACGACGACATAGTCGTACTCGTACTCGCGTTCGTGCTCGTGCTCGGTCATGCTCTTGGTGCTCCCCGTGATCAGCCCGCGAACCAGCGCACGGGGCGCGGGGCGAGGTTCTGATAGATGTGCTTGGTCTCGCGGTACTCGGCGAGACCGGCGGGCCCCAGCTCACGCCCGATGCCCGACTTGCCGAAGCCGCCCCACTCCGCCTGCGGGAGATAGGGGTGGTAGTCGTTGATCCACACGGTCCCGTGCCGCAGCCGCCCTGCGACGCGCCGCGCCCGTCCGGGGTCACCGCTCCAGACGGCGCCCGCGAGCCCGTACTCGGTGTCGTTGGCGAGGGCGACGGCCTGGTCCTCCGTAGCGAACGTCTCGACGGTCAGAACCGGCCCGAAGACCTCCTCGCGGACGACGCGCATCTCGCGGTGGCAGTGGTCGAGGACGGTGGGCCGGTAGAAGTAACCGGGCCCGTCGGGCCGCGTTCCCCCGGCGCGCAGCACCGCCCCTTCCGCCAGCGCGGAGGCCACGTACTCCTCGGTCTTCGCCAGCTGCTGCGCCGATACGAGCGGGCCGCACTCGGCGTCCTTGTCGGTGCCGCGGCCGAGGCGGATCTTCTCGGCGCGGCGCGCGAGTTCCGCGACGAAGCGTTCGCGCAGGGACTCCTCGACGATGAGGCGGGAGCCGGCGGAGCAGACCTGGCCGCTGTGGATGAAGGCGGCGTTCAGCGCCTGGTCGACAGCGGTGTCGAAGGCATCGTCGGTCGCGCACGCGTCGGCGAAGACGACGTTGGGGTTCTTGCCGCCGAGCTCCAGGGCGACCTTCTTGACGTTGTCGGCGGCGGCGCGCATCACCTTCCTCCCGCTGGCCAGTCCGCCGGTGAACGACACGAGGTCGACGTCCGGGTGCTCGGCGAGGCGGGCTCCGACGGAGTGGCCGGGGCCGGTGACGATGTTGGCGACGCCGTCCGGGAGACCGGCCTCACGGAGGAGCCGGACGAGGGCGACGGTGGTGAGCGGAGTGAGCTCGCTGGGCTTGACGACGAAGGTGTTGCCCGCGGCGAGGGCCGGGGCGATCTTCCAGCTCGCCTGGAGCAGCGGATAGTTCCACGGGGTGATGAGCGCGCAGACGCCGACGGGCTCGTGCACGACCACGCTGTGGATGTCACTCGACCCGGCGTCGACGACGCGCCCGTTCTCGTTCACGACCAGGTCGGCGAAGTACGCGAACGCGTCGGCGACGCAGTCGACGTCGATGCGGCCTTCCTCCAGCGTCTTGCCCGCGTCCCGGCTCTCCAGGAGCCCGAGCTCCTCGCGGTCCCGCCTGAGCAGCCCGGCGACGCGCCGCAGCAGCGCGGCCCGCTCGGCCACGGGCGTACGGGGCCACTCCCCCTGGCCCCGGTCGAACGCACGGCGTGCGGCGGCGATCGCGGCGTCGGCGTCCTCGGCCCCGCCTTCCGCCACGACCGCGAAGACGGTGGCGTCGACGGGATCGAGGATCTCTCGTGTGGCTCCGCAGGCGGCTTCACGCCACTCTTCACCCACGTGGATGGTCAGTTGTGCCGACACGTCGCGTTTGGCCTTCCGTTCCCGTTACGTTCCCCACCAGTAACAACCGGTGATCGGGAGCCCTGCCCCGGGGGGCGGAAAGCATGCGCAACGCGTTCTCGGAAGTGGCCTGATTCACTCCTGGCCGGTTGCACCGCCGTACGCCCGGCGGTGCAACCACCGCGGACCGCAGGCCGCCGGGGTCCGCGCCGACAGCGACAGGCGGGCCACGCCGCAGCCCGGTGAACTGGGCACATACGCCTGCGGCAGTCGAACGGAAGCACCCTCTTGACATCGGACAAATCGGGAGGATACTTACAGCTACACCAGAGAACCAGAGACGAGCCATACGCGTCGGAGGAGACGTCCGAAGATCCGCGTGACCCATCCCTCGACTCCGGTTAGGCCCCCGGCAGAAAGCACGAGGACCGGAGTCTCAGCGACGACTGGGACACGGAAATCGGTGCGGACTACCGGGGACTGTTTTGTCTCCGGTCATTTCTTCGAACCCCTGGCGACGACGAAGGCCCTCAGGCGCGCAGCGCCGGGAGCGAGCGCCGGCCAGCCGCCGTGGAAGTCGAGCACCGCGAAGGCCGACGTCGGGAACTTCTCGGTCATCCGGGCGAGGGCGTCGCCCTCGGCCTCACCGCTGAGATGTTTTGTCTCCGGTCATTTCTTCGAACCCCTGGCGACGACGAAGGCCCTCAGGCGCGCAGCGCCGGGAGCGAGCGCCGGCCAGCCGCCGTGGAAGTC